>JBEKIV010000235.1:0-6581 GCA_050011595.1 Tepidisphaeraceae bacterium | reverse complement strand
CGCGCCTTCACCGGCTGGGGGCATGACGGCGTCGATTTCGTCTACCGTGCCAACCAGCACGATGACGGTATCAAGACTTTCTTCGGCCGCAGCGGAAACTTCGACGGCGATGACGTCATCAGCCTGATCTTGCAACATCCCGCCTGTCCCCGGTTCATCGCCGGAGAGTTATTCAATTATCTGGCGTATGACGATGTCGATCCCGGCTTGGGGGCGGCGCTGGGGCAATATTTTTATGCGAACCATTACGAGATTCGGCCGCTGTTGCGGACGATCCTGACCAGCCGGGCGTTTTACAGCCCGCAGGCGGTGGGGGTGCAGATCAAGAGTCCGGTTCAGTTGGTGGTGGGGACGATCCGGATGTTGGGGCTGCGAATGCCGCCGGGGCAGGCATTGGAATCGGCGTTGAATCAGATGGGCCAAGTGCCGATGATGCCGCCGAACGTTCGGGGTTGGCCGGGGGGGCGGATGTGGATCAACACCAGCACGTTGTTCATCCGGTATAACACGGGTGTTTGGTTGGCCGGCGGGGAGGTTCCGGCGCTGACCCGCGTGAGTCCCAAGGGGATTGACCGCGGCTTGCTGGGGCCGGGATTGGCCAGGTCGACGGATTTCGATCCCGATGCCGCCGGGTCCCCCGACGGCGCCGCCGGGTCGGCCGACGAGGTCGCCGAGGCCTGGCTCAAGCGATTGATCCAGCGCCCGGTCGACGCGGACAAAAAGCAGATTCTGGCCGACGTGCTGGCGGATGGGGTGAATACCGATTCGGTGCGGAAGATTGTGCAGTTGATCGTGTCGATGCCCGAGTATCAGTTGTGTTAACGCGGAGAAGTCATGGAAAAGAACGTTTCCACTCGCCGGATTTTCTTGCAAAAGGGTTTGACGCTTCTGGCGGTGGCGCCGACGATCCCCACGTTTTTGGATCAGACGGTGATGGCGCTGAGCAATCCGCTGGACAGCAAGCTGACGCAGCAGACGACGGGCAAGGACGGGAAGATCCTGGTGGTTGTGCAACTGTCCGGCGGCAACGACGGGCTGAGCATGGTCATTCCCTACGGCGATGACGTGTATTACCAGGCCCGCGCCCGGATTTCACATGCGGCCAAGGATATCCTGAAAATCAACGGCTATCTTGGCCTGCATCCAAATCTGACCGGGCTGAAGAGCCTGTATGACAACGGCGATCTGGCCATCGTCCAAGGGGTTGGATATCCGAACCCGAACCGGTCGCACTTCCGCTCGATGGATATTTGGCAGAGCGCCGAGCCGGAGCGGCAGCAGCCCAGCACCGGCTGGATCGGGCGATATTTCGACAACACCTGTCCCGGTTGCGATCCGCACGTGGGGGTTGCCATTGGCGACGCGCTGCCGCTGGCGATGCAGGGCGAGAAGGTGTTGCCGCTGAGTTTCGAGCGTCCGGACAGTTATCGGTACAACGGCCGGGACAAGGCGGATTACGTCAAGCTGAATCAGGCGGATTTGCAGGGATCGGCGATCCTGCCCCCGAAGAACGTCACCGCCCGGAATCAACTGGACTTCCTGCACCGCACCGCGATGGATGCGCAGTTGAGCAGCGAAGAGATTCTGCGTTTGACGCGGAACCACTCGTCCCCGGCGGCGTATCCGGCCAATGAATTCGGAAATGGCCTGAAGACGATCGCGGCGATGATCGCCGGCGGACTGCCGACGAGGGTCTATTACGTGGCGCTCGGCGGGTTTGACACGCACGTGGGTCAACTGGCGCGGCATGATGCGCTGATGAAGCAATTGTCGGATGGACTCAGTGCGTTCTGGCAGGATTTGAAACAGCAGAAGAACCAGGATCGGGTGCTGGCGATGACGTTCAGCGAGTTTGGCCGCCGGGTGCAGGAGAATGCCAGCAACGGCACGGACCACGGGGCGGCGGCGCCGATGTTCGTGATGGGTTCGAGCATCAAACAGGGGATCGTCAGCCCGCATCCGTCCCTGACGGACCTGGACCAGGGCGACCTGAAATACATGGTCGATTTCCGGTCGGTTTACGCCAGCGTGTTGCAGAACTGGCTGAACACGCCCAGCAAGCCGATCCTGGGCGATCAGTACCCGCTTCTGCCGCTGGTGAAAGACGTGTGAAGTTCCGAGGGGCCTTGACGATACATGGGGACGGTTGAGTCCTGCGGGAATGCCCCGAGGTGAACGAACCTCGGGGTTTTTTTCGTTCTCGCGGATTTATAACGGCTGTAGGGGAAACCGGATAGGCCATTTCGTCGTAGACATTTTAGCGGCGAAGGGTATGCTGTTGTATCGGGATCGTTCTTGAACCAACGGGCGCCAACCGCATGCCGGGAATTTCATTCCGGCTGCCGGAGATTTCATTCCGGCACCGCTCTTTTGCAACGAATTCGGTGCAATCCGGCCGAAAATATTTGCAGCAACCGGGGTTGCAACTCCGTTGCTGGAATGGAATGGTAAACTTGTGGCAATCCGTTGACGGCTTGGATGGAGCCGGCACGTTTTGACGGAGCAAACACGCTTTGATGGAGTACGCAAACCATGCCTTCAAAATCCAATGCACTGGCGTCGCTGATCGATAAGAAGCTGGACGTCTCGAACTTCCGGGAACAGCACTGGGAAGGTTCCCTGTGGGAGTATCTGGACATGGTGAGCGAACATCCGGTGGTGGCGCGAAACGCGTTTCAACGGGTGTACGACATGATCTTGTCGTATGGCGTCGAGTCCTACACCCAGTTCAAGCAGGAATACAACCGGTACAAATTCTTCGCCGACCCGATCGATCACGGCGCCGACGCGATTTACGGGCTGGAACGGCCGCTGATGCAGTTGGTGGATTTCTTCAAATCCGCGGCGCAGGGCTACGGCACGGAAAAGCGCATCTTGCTGCTGCACGGTCCGGTGGGATCGAGCAAATCGACGATGGCCCGGCTGCTCAAGAAAGGGCTGGAGCATTACAGCCGGACGGAAGCGGGGCGCTGCTATACCTACATGTGGCGAGTGCATCATCGCGGCCCGGCGGGGGACGAGGCGGAGCAATTCGTCGAGTGCCCGATGCACGAAGAGCCGTTGCTGCTGATTCCGCGCGAGGCCCGCGGCGACGTGCTGGAGGCGATCAACGAGAAACTGCCCGATGGGCGCAAGATTCGCCTCTTCGGCGACGTCTGCCCCTTCTGCCGCAAGATTTACGGCGATCTGCTGGAGGACTACGGCGGCGACTGGAAGAAGGTCATGGAGCACGTCAAGGTCAAACGGCTGATCCTGTCGGAAAAGGATCGCCGCGGCATCGGCACCTTCCAGCCCAAGGACGAGAAGAACCAGGACAGCACCGAACTGACCGGCGACATCAACTACCGCAAGATCGCCGAGTTCGGCTCGGATTCCGATCCGCGCGCCTTCAACTTCGACGGCGAATTGAACATCGCCAATCGCGGAATCGTCGAGTTCATCGAAGTGCTGAAGCTGGACGTGGCGTTCCTGTACGACCTGCTGGGCGCCAGCCAGGAGCATCTGATCAAGCCCAAGAAATTCGCCCAGACGTACATCGACGAGGTCATCCTCGGCCATACCAACGAGCCGGAATACAAACGGCTCCAAGGCAACGAGATGATGGAGGCGTTCCGCGACCGGACCATCAAGATCGACGTGCCCTACAACATCCGGCTGGACGACGAGGTGAAGATTTACCTGAAGGATTTCGGTCCGGATAAAATCCAGGGGCTTCACATCGCGCCGCACACGATCGAGGTGGCGGCCATGTGGGCCGTCCTGACTCGCCTGTCCGAGCCGAAAAAGGCCGGCATCACCAAGCTTCAGAAGATGAAGCTCTACAACGGCAAGAACATCCCCGGCTTCACCGAGGACAGCATCAAGGAACTGAAAGAAGAGGCGCCCCGGGAAGGAATGCAGGGGATCAGCCCCCGCTACATTCAGGACAAGGTCAGCAATTCGCTGGTCAGCCATCAGGCGCAACTGGACAAGTCCATCAATCCGTTCATGGTGATGAATGAACTGGAAGGCGGGTTGATCCATCATTCGCTCATTACGGATGAAGAGTTGAAGAAGGAATACAAGGAACTGCTGGCGGTGGTGCGCGAGGAATACGAGGACATTCTCAAGGCCGAGGTGCAGCGGGCGATCAGCGCCGACGAGGACGCGATCAAGCGCCTGGCGACGAATTACATCGAGAGCGTCCGGGCCTACACGCAGCACGAGCGCGTGCGCAACCGCTACACGGGCCGCGATGAGGACCCGGACGAGCGGCTCATGCGGTCGATCGAGGAGAAGATCGACATCCCCGAGGCGCGAAAGGACGATTTCCGGCAGGAAATCATGAATTACATCGGCGCCCTGGCGCTGGACGGCAAGAAGTTCGAATACAACACCAATGCCCGATTGCTCAAGGCGCTGGAACTCAAGCTGTTCGAGGACCAGCGCGACACGATCAAGCTGAAGAACCTGGTCAGCAGCGTCGTGGACGACGAGACGCAGCAGAAAATCGACGTGGTGAAACAGCGTCTGATCAAATACTTCGGCTACAACGAAACGAGCGCGACGGACGTGCTGAATTACGTCGCCAGCATCTTCGCGCGCGGGGATTCGAAACAGGATGAATAATGCGGAGAATTAACCGCCGTTCCGGATATTCGCTGGTGGTGGTGGGTTTGCTGGGGATCGCATTTTTCTGGATCACCGATCCGCGCTACGGCCTGGCGCTGCGATGGAGCCGGGGCGAAAATCCGGTCGATCTGGCCAACTGGCATCTTCCGGGGACGATTTTGGGATTGGCCGGATCGCTTTTGGTTCTTCTGATCGGGTTATATCTTCTGTCGAGGAAGGTGACATAATCGCGACCGGACCGCCGAGGCTCGACATGACAATCCATGGCGTAATGTTCGACCTTGAAAAGCTGCGGGAGCTTTCCGCTCGCCGCGGGATAAAGCGGCTCTCGCTTTTCGGATCGATTCTCAGGCCTGACTTCAGCTCCGACAGTGACATCGACTTGCTGGTGGAGTTTATACCCGGAACCCGGGTAAGCCTTTTGAGTATTGGTGGGATTGAGATGGAACTGGAATCGCTTTTGGGCCGGCGGGTTGACCTGCGGACTCCCGAAGATTTGTCGCGATACTTCCGTAAAGAGGTTATCGACGCTGCCAGACCCTTGTATGCCGCATGAATCGTTGAAATCCGATCGTGTGATGAGGTTTCAACAAAGACCGCGATTTCGTGATGCTTCAGGCCATGCTTGAATGCCGGAACAGTTCCACATTCTCTCGCCCATCCGCAACACTGAAATTATTGCGGTCGGGCGGGGCGTACGCAGCCGGAGGAGGTTGAATCGGGAATTTGGAACTGGACGCTGGAGAAAGATGAAAGGCTCCGCAATTATCAGGCTATACAATGGACGCCAATGCGAGGCCGAGATCCATTGGTATGAAGCGCATGGTGTTGGCCGCGTCTTGTTCAAGCGAAAGAAGACCTTGAGATGGCTATGAAAAGGATATCCAAAAGATTCTCTCACGCAGTTTACGTCGGCGGCGATCCGAAGAACGTCGATCTGATTTTTGGCAAAGTCTATCGCGTGCTGACGCCGCTGAAACTCGATCCCGAGCGTGACTTGAGGATCGTTGATGAATCAGGCGAGGATTACCTTTATCCGGCCGATTGGTTTGCGGCAATCGAGGTTCCACTTAAGGTCCGGCGTGCGTTGGCCGCTGCAGGCTGAATTCATGATTCTCAAGATCGAAAAAGATCACCAGCGATTCCGGCAGATCGTCAAGGGCCGGATTCGCGACGATTTGCGCAAGTTTCTGACCAAAGGGGAGTTGATCGGTAAGGAGGGCAAGCATCTGATCAGCATTCCGCTGCGGGGGATCGAGTTGCCGCATTTCCGGTACGGAGATAATTCCGCGGGCGTCGGGGCGGGCGAGGGGAAGGAGGGGGATGTCGTCGATTCAGGCCAGGGCAAAACCCAGGGCGGCACCGAGCCCGGACAGCACATCATGGAGGTGGACCTGACGCTGGATGAGCTGGCGGAGATTTTGGCCGAGGAACTGAAGCTCCCGCGCATTGAACCCAGGGGAAAGCATCGCATTACCACGATCCGCGATAAATACAGCGGGATCCGGCGAGTGGGGCCGGAATCGCTGCGGCATTTCAAGCGGTCGTTCAAGGAAGCGCTCAAGCGCCAGATCCTGATCGGCGATTACGATCCGGACCGGCCGATCATCGTTCCTCAGAAGAAGGACATCCGCTATCGAAGCTGGAAGGAAGTCAAAAGCCCGAAGTCCAACGCGGTGATCGTTTTCATGATGGACGTTTCCGGTTCCATGGGTGAGGAGCAAAAGGAGCTGGTGCGCCTCGAGAGTTTTTGGATCGATACCTGGCTCCGCAAGAATTACGAGGGGATCGAATCGCGCTACATCGTGCACGATGTCCAGTCGAAGGAAGTGGACAAGCACACTTTTTACCATCTTCGCGAGGACGGCGGGACGAAGATCAGCAGTGCCTTCCGCTGCGCCAAGTCGTTGCTCGATGCGCATTATTCGGCCCAGGAATGGAACATTTACCTCTTCCACTTCAGCGACGGC
>JBEKIV010000234.1:0-6637 GCA_050011595.1 Tepidisphaeraceae bacterium | reverse complement strand
AGGGGATTTAGGATATTGTAGTAATCATGGTGGCAACCACCCACCGTACTCGTACTAGGCTTCGATGAATGATAGACCCTTGTCCCCCGCCGGTGCGGCGAGTAATTTTCCCCCGCGTGAATGTGTCCCTGACCCATTCAGCCCCCCCGCCGCCGGCGCAAGCTCAGGTGGAAACATCCGATCGGCTCGAAATCGCCTGGCTGAACGCCAGGGATGCCCTGCTTCGATTGCAAAACCGCAAGGGATATTGGGTCGGTGAACTCCAGGGCGACAGCATACTGGAGTCGGAATACCTCTTGCTCAAGTTCATCCTCGCTCAGGAAAGCGATCCGGACCTTCCAAAGATCGCCAACTACCTGCGGAGCCTGCAAAATCCCCAAGGGGGCTGGAGCCTGTTTCCAGGCGGTCCGTCCGATCTGTCCGCGACCGCCAAGGCGTATTACGCGCTGAAGCTCATGGGCGACGATCCCGACGCCGCGCACCTGGTGCGTGCCCGGCAGGTCGTTTTGTCGATGGGGGGCGCGGAAAAGTGCAATAGTTACAGCAGGTTTTTCTTCGCCGCCCTCGGCCAGATCAGTTACGACGCCTGCCCCAGCATTCCGCCGGAGATCGTCTTTGTCCCCAATTGGTTTTATTTCAGTCTGTATCACGTGGCGGCCTGGACGCGGACGATGATCCTGCCTCTGTCGCTGGTGACGACGCTGCGATACACCCGGCCCATGCCCCCGTCGATGGGGATCGCCGAGTTGTACCTCAACCATGCCGCCGCCAATCGCGTCGCCGGGCCGCGCCGCGGGTTTCCCCGATCCTGGCGCGATTGGTTTCTCCGCGCCGATCAATTCCTCAAGATGTATGACCAATGCCCCATCGCCGGCCTGCGCCGCAGCGCCATCAAGGCGGCGGAACAATGGCTGCTCGATCGGATGAAAAACTCCGACGGCCTGGGCGCGATCTTTCCGCCGATGGTTTACATGCTCATCGTCTTCCGGGCGCTGGGATATCCGGATGACGATCCGCGGGTCGTCAAAGCGCACAAGGATTTGCGGGACTTTTACATTGAGGAAGGCGACACGATCCGCCTTCAGCCGTGCGTCTCGCCGGTGTGGGATACGTCCTTGGCCATGCACGCGCTGGCGGAGGCGGGGCTAAGCCCCGAATCCGAGCCGGCCAGGCGAGGCATCGCCTGGCTTTTGGAAAAGGAATGCCGGGTCGTGGCCGATTGGCAGAAAAATTGCCCGCTCGTCGAGCCGTCCGGGTGGTTCTTTGAATTTTCCAATCCGCATTACCCGGACGTGGACGACACGGCGATCGTGCTGGCGACGCTCAGCCAACTGGGCGGCGAGCCGGCCCGCCAGGCCAAAGCCCGCGGGCTTAATTGGCTCCTGAACATGCAAAACGACGATGGCGGATGGGCGGCGTTCGACCGCACGCGCGATCGGCGAATTCTCGAACAAATCCCCTTCTCCGACCACAACGCCATGCAGGACCCAAGCTGCCCCGATATCGCCGGGCGGGTTTTGGAAGGTCTGGGACATTGCGGAATCCGCCCCGACCATCCCGCCGTCGCCCCCGCCATCGCCTTCATCCGAAAACATCAAGACCCCTGCGGCGCCTGGTGGGGACGCTGGGGAGTCAATTACGTCTACGGAACCTGGCAGGTGTTGACCGGCCTTCGGGCCATCGGCGAGGACATGACCAAGCCCTACGTCCAACGTGCCGCCGACTGGTTGCGGAGCGTGCAAAAGCCCGATGGCAGCTTCGGCGAAACGTGCCTGAGCTATCACGACACGTCGCTCAAGGGACAAGGCGAAAGCACGGCCTCGCAAACCGCCTGGGGCGCGATGGGCCTCCTGGCGGCGGCCGGTCCAAACGATCCGGCCGCGCAAAAGGCCATCGACTGGCTCATCGAACGTCAATCGCCCGACGGCAACTGGGAAGAGAATTTCTATACCGGCACGGGGTTCCCAAAGGTGTTCTACCTAAAGTACCATCTGTATCGGCTCTACTTTCCGTTGACCGCGCTGTCGCGCTATCGCCGCATGCTCGCCGCGCAGCGGGCCGGTTGATCGGCGCGCCACGCCTGGGTTGGAGGAAACCCGCATGTTCACGATACGAAACCCGTGGATCGCGTTGACTTCCATGGTTCTGATGACGGCCCCAAGGCTCGCTTCGGCCGATAGCTTCTTCACTATCACCGCCGCCGGATCGGGAGGCACGATCGTTTCCAACTCCGGCGGGAACGTCCTCAAGCTGACCGACAACCTGATCAGCTTCAACGGAAACTTCTTCCCCCTGATCGGTCAGAACGTGGTATCGTCATTGAGTTGGGGCGGCGTGCCCAACGCGGTGATCCTCACCGAAAACTCGCTCCAGACCCAGGCGACGCTCATCTTCCCCTCCACCGGGTTCGCCAGGACGTTCCTTGGAACCAGCGCTTCCGATCTGCAACACCAAATCCACGATTTCATCCAGCAGGATGGCGAACGCGCCTACGCCCAATTCCTGCAATCGATGAACCAGCTTTCGCCGGTCGCGTCGCTGGACGGCAATCCGCAGGCTTCCACGGCGTTGATCTCCAATGACGTCTTCTCCCGCTTCGGAATCGAGAACCAGCAGCCCACGCAAACCCGATCGGCGTCCGGGGGGGCGTATTTCGGGATCGCGGTGACCGGCGGCGCCACCCGGGCCGATGATCTCAACGGAAACTGGGTCGATCTGAACTTCGATACCGGGGAACGCTTCGGCAGCAACCTGGCGCTCAATTTCGGAACCACCCTCGCCTACCGCGAGGTCGGCAGCAGCGCCGCCTACACCGTCGCCGAGGAACTCGCTCTGCCCGTCACCCTCATCAACAACCACGGCAACGGAATCAGTTGGCAAGTCGCCCCCTGGGCCTTCGCCGGACTTTCCGCCAGCTACGACCAGGCCGCCGGCGGCGTCCTCATCGGCGGCGGCGGAACCAGCAGCCTGGCCCTCCATCTCGGCGGTTTCACCCTCACCCTCGGCGATCAGGTCAGCTACACCGGCAATTGTTCCGTCTCCGTGGACGGATATGGATTCGACACCGACATCGATCAATGGATTCTGATGGACGGCCTGGATGCCAAGTACCAGTTCCCCGGCACCCCGATCTTCGTGGATGGCAGCATCGCATACGACAACTTCCTCCGCAAAGCCGCCATCCCCAACTATTGGGCCCCATCGCTCGGCATCGGCATCGCCTTCGGCCCGAATTCCAGCCTGAAAATCAGCTACGACGGCGATTTCGCCAGGGGATACAACGACAACGGCGGAGACATCACCCTGGTGCTGAGCTATTAGAGTCCAGAATGCAGTTGAAATCGGCCATTCAATTTTGAAAATTGTTTCGCCATCGTCTACGCTGTGCCTCGGACGGCGATTCAAAGAGGAGGAAACAATCATGCGGCAAGCAACCCTCGCACGCGCCTGCGGTTTGGGCGTCAAATTCTGCCTCGTTGCGGCGGCGGTATTCTCCGTGCGGGTGGCATCGGTCATGGCGGATCCGCCGTTGCCGACTTTTGACTCAACGGTTTTTAACGTCACCGTTGCAAACGCCAACATCAACGGCGGTGTGGCCGCGAGCACCGCCTCCGCGGACAACTCCGCCGCCATCAACGCGTACATCGCCTATTGCTCCAGTCAGGGGGGCGGCACCGTCGAGATTCCGGCTGGAACGTTCCTTTCCAGCACCATCACGATGCAAAGCAACGTCAACCTGCAAATTGACGGCGGCGGCATCCTCCGCGACAGCAACTATGCCAATACGCTCATCACCACCAGCGGCTCTACGAGCAACATGGAGATCAGCGGCGGCGGGATCATCGATGGAGCCGCGACCACGACCGCCAGTAGCACCGATCTCGTGCTTCTCAAGAAAGTGAACGGCCTGGAGGTCACCGGCGTCACCATCGAGAACGCCGGCCATGAACATCTCGTTACCGAAAACGACGGGAACGTCACCATCAAGGGCATTACCATCGCCGACCCGGGAACGCTCGCGGCCAACGGCGGCAAGTACATCAGCAATACCGATGGAATCGACTTCAGCGGCGCCAACTTCCTGATTGAAAACAACACCATTTCCGACGGCGATGACAACATCGTCGCCAAGCCCGCTTCCACCGCCACCAGCAACATCACCATTACCCATGACACCATCGGCGCCGGTCATGGGATATCCATTGGCGGCGGCAGTGCCGCGGGGCTTTCCAATATGACCGTCAGTTACGTCACGTTCAATGGAACTCAGAACGGGCTGCGCATCAAGGCTGAGGATGCCGCCGGCGGGAATGCCGGCGGTGGAACGGCACACCCCGTCAACGGCGTGACCTACAGCGATATCACCATGACGAACGTCGCCAATCCGATCGTCATCGATAGCTTTTACAATGGAAACAACAACTTCCCGAGCAGCCCACTGGATGCGGCCGCTTATCCGGCCACTCCATCGGCCCAAGACAGCACCACGCCATTCTTCGAAAACATCGTATTCGACGACATAACCGCCACCGGCGCATCCAACGGCGGTCTTATCTACGGCCTCAATACCTCGCCGCAGAGCGTTCAGTGGCTGACTTTCAAGAATGTGAACATCACGGCAGATTCGCACATGGATCTTTGGTATGCGTCGGACGTAACTGCTGACGGGCTGACGGTGATTGTTCCTATCGCCGATCCCTACGCCAACGCCAGCCCCATCAACGGCGTTTTCCTCTCCAACGTAACTTTTGCTCCGGTGACTGACGCCGTGCCGCTGCCCCCAGCCGTCTGGCAAACCTTACCATCGTTGCTGCTTCTTTTCGGCGCTTACCGGCTGTACGGACGCCCATCTCGCCGGTTGCGGAATGCCCAAAAGTACCCTTCGTCGCTTTCGACCCGAATTCCAGTCTGAAAATCAGCTACGATGGCGATTTCGCCAAGGGATATAACTAACGGTAACGGCGGAGACATCTCGCTGGTGCTGACATATTAGCGCTTCAATGGGGAAGTGAGGCTTCCTTGGACTTAAAGCGGTTTGGCATCTTTCTTGTCGTAACGGTTGCAATCGTATTGCGATTGGCCGACTTCCCGTCGCGCTATGTCAAGCGAGACTTCGATGAGCGACCTTATGCCCAATGCGGGCTGGCGCTTTGGGAAGGAATTACACCCACGTACAGTTATGCGCCCGCGGGACCGCACGCCTGGATCAGTTGGGCGTACGCGGCCGCTTCCACAAGCCGCTATTTGATTTTGCCAAGCCCGGAAGAACGCGCGGCTCCGTGGGTCTTGCGGCCGTTTACGGCCGGAAACCACGCGTTGTTTGACATCTATCGTGATTGGAGCATCCTCCGTCTCATCGAAGTATTCTGCGGCGGAATCGTCGCCGTTGCCGCATGCGCGGCAGGATTCCGACTCGGCTGGAAATGGGGCGGATGGGCGCCGGCGTTTCTAGTCGGCGGGATGGCCGCCGTGCTGCCGCTGTTCGTCGAATTGAGCGGTGAATCCCGCCCCTACGCCATGGCCTGGGGATTCGGAATCATCGCCATCTACTACGCCGTCGCCGCCTCCGACCGCCCCAAGGCACAGCGGTGGTCCGCGATCTTCATGGGATTGGCCATCGCCTCTCGAATTGACATGCTTCTCATTTTGCCGCTTATCTGCATCCAACTCTGGAATTTGGACGCTTCAATCCGTCCTCGGCTCCGGCGGCTCATGGGTTACTCCTTGTTCGTCGCCGTCGTCAGTCTTCTGGTGTCGCCCTGGCTGCTGACCAATCTGATCGGCAACCTGCGGGCCATCGCCACGGTGCGCTTTGCCCAACCCGTCACCCCTGTTTCAAAAGCCGCAACATTGCTTGAGATCGTCGCGCATCAGGGTTTGGCCGTCGATCTTCTGCTCGTGGTGTGTCCGATTTTCCTCACTGGCCCGGGAAACAAAGGAATTCGTCGTGCCGCCGCAATCTACGTGATCCTTCTCTCGGTCAGCATGCTGCACGAAACGGGTTATGGTTTGCGGCATCACGGCGCGCCGCTGGTCGCGTTGATCACCTTCGCCGGCGTTGGCATGGCCGGCGTCGCGCGCCGATGGCCGCGCGTGGCTTCGACCTTGCTCGTCTTGGCGCTGGCGCCTCCGGCGATCGCGACCACCCTCGACATTGTCCAACGCCGCTCCCTCGAGGTGGTCAACCATTCCACGCAATGGGTTGAACGTCACGTTCCTCCCGGCACTCGCGTCTATCTCAGTCCGGGAATACACGATCCGCTTCCCACGGTCGCCGCTTCCAACCTGCTTTGGGCTGAAGTCACCGACCTTGACGCCTGGAAGAAAAAACTGGAATCAGGCATGACGCGTTTCGGCGTCAGATCCGACGACTACCCGCGCGCTTTCTCCGAAGCAAATATGATCGTCGAGCGCGCCTTGCGCCGGGAATGGTTCATCCTCGGCAGCCGATCCTTCATGCCCGATCCCCGGTTTGACGTGAGGGTTTTTTCCGAGTCCATGGTCTTCGCCCGAACGGACATTTCGGCGGCGTTCAAACGGACGGGCGGAGTGCTGGTCTGCGACGACGGCGAAGGAGCCATGCCAACCGACGTGGGAACGCCGGTGGTGCGATGGGTGAATTCGCGCGGCCAGGGAG
>JBEKIV010000233.1:0-6689 GCA_050011595.1 Tepidisphaeraceae bacterium | reverse complement strand
CGGCGCGAACCAGTTGAGCAGGAAGGTCACTCCCCATACGCCGGTCACCGAGAGGATTTGCAGGACGGCCAGGCTGCCATACTGCGAGTAGGCTGCGGACCCCCAGCTTCCAGCCGGCCCGTGAGAAGCGGCCCACTCCGTGACCGTGCACGCCAAAGGGAAGACCAGCGTGCCGGGCGTGCCGCCCAATCGGTGCGCCAGCAGGAGGTCAACCCCATAAGGCATTACGCACGCGATTCCCCGGAGCGCCAGAAAAACGATATACCCCATGGCGGGCAGCGGCACCATGCCGCGGAACTGCAATGCGAGCGCCCCCGCCAGAACCACATAAACAACCGGCAGCCCGACGTACCAACGCAGTCCCCGAACAAAACGCAGCAGAAACACCGGCGCCAGCCACGCAGCCACCGGGATGCTGTCGGCCCCATTGGCAAACGGCAACAAACCCAGCGCGGGCACAAGCCAAATCCCGGTTCGGCCGCCGGAACTCTCATGCGGCGCCCGCCGCACGTTTTCGATTGTGACTTTCTCGACCGCCGGAATTGTCATGTTTCCTCGTCCTCGCGCACTGCGAGATACGCGGGGCGCACAGCGCCATCCACGGCATTGTTCACGGCCCGTTCGATCAATTCGTCTTGACTGGGATTTCCCATTGGGGTTCTTGCCCACGACCAGCGTGGGCTTTTTCGCAATCTTCTTCCCGCTCCGTAGGTTTGCAAGCCCGTTTTTCGGTTTTCTCAGTCCATCCCCGGTTTTTCTCTGGCACAGGGGGGTGTTCCGATGCCTTTTGGGGCTGCCAGCGCCCTTTTCTCCCCGGACGTTGCCCAGCGATGATCTGACGCCACGCCTCGGCGCCAAGAAGTTGTGATTTGTTCATGCCGCGGCAGAATGCCAATTGCTCAGGGAAGGAATGAGATGCCGTTCACGTATCGGACACCGAATTATTCCGTCAATGGCCATTGGTCATTCGTCATTCGGATTTGATTCGTCATTCGGACTTCGGATTTCGGATTTCCAGTCTCACTCCACTTTCGCCTCAATCCCCTTCTCCTGCAAAGTCATTCTGATTTCCGTTATATGATCGAAATCTCTCGTCTCCAGGGTGCAAACCACGACCACCCTTGCCACGTCGGCCGGGCCGAAATGACGGTCGTGGGAAACGTCCTGAATGCTCGCCCCCGTCGAGGCCAGGACGGCGGTGAGATTGGCCAGGGCGCCGGGACGGTCCAGGAGTCGTGCGAAGACTCGGCAGAGTCGGCCATCGGCGGCCAATCCGCGGTCGATCACGCGGGCGATCGTGGTGAGGTCGATGTTGCCGCCGCACAGAACCAACACGACGTTCTTGTCGGCCAGGCCCATGGATTTGTCCATCGCCGCCGCCAGGGGCACTGCGCCGGCGCCTTCGACCACGGTCTTTTCCAATTCCAGCAATCGCAGCACCGACAGGGCAATTTGGCCCTCATCCACGAGCATCACGCGATCGACGAGCCTTTGAATGATCTGAAAGCAAAGCTTTCCGCCCTCGGCGACGGCCAGTCCGTCGGCGAGCGTCGGCTGGGTGTCGATGCGAACGAGCCGGCCGCGGCGGAGGGATTCGTGCAGCGTCGGAGCGTGCGCCGGCTCGACGCCGATCACGCGCACCGACGGCTTGAGCGATTTGACCGCCACCGCGACGCCGGAGATCAATCCGCCTCCTCCGATCGGCACGATCACCGCGTCAACGTCGGGATGGTCCTGGACGATCTCCAATCCAAGCGTTCCCTGGCCGGCGATGATTTCGGCGTCGTCGAAGCCGGGAACGTAGGTGAGACCTTTTTCCTGCGACAGCTTCAGCGCCAGGGCCTTGGCGTCGTCGTAGCCGTCGCCGTGGAGATGGACATGGGCGCCGAAGGCGCGGCAATTCGACACCTTCACCAGCGGCGCCCATTTGGGCATGATGACGGTGGCGGGGATCTGAAGCAGTTGAGCGTGATAAGAAAGTCCCAGGGCGTGATTGCCCGCCGACGCGGCGACGACGCCGGCTCGGCGCTGATCCGGATTCAGCGTCAGGAGTTTGTTGCGCGCGCCGCGTTCCTTGAAACTGCCGGTGATTTGCAGGTGATCCAGCTTGCAGAAGATGTTGCAGCCGCAGAGCCGGCTCAGTTGCAGCGAATACGGACAGGGGCTGTGATAGATCGCGTCCTTGCTCCGCTCGTGGGCGGCCAGAACGTCCTTGAGGGCGACGGGCAGGTCGGCGGGTGAAGACATAATATTACGGCGGGGAATCGGACGTTAACGCCGGAATTTCGCGCGGCTGGCGCTCGATCAACTCCGGCTGCGGCAGTTCCTTGCCGGTATGAGCGCCCAGTTCGGCCATCTTGCGCGTGGTGGGAAGCACCCGCGATTCCAGGGAGCCGATCGTCTGGTTGTAGCTGGCCACGGCGGAATTCAGGTTCGCCCCGAGCTTGGCGACGTGGCCGAGGATAGTGCCGATGCGTTCGTACAACTCCACGCCAAGCGAACGGATTTGCTCGGCGTTTTCGGAAATCGCCTCCTGCCGCCATCCGAACTCGATGGTTTTCAACAGTGCGATCAGGGTGGTCGGCGTGGCGAGCAGGACGTGATTGCGGATGCAATCCTCAACCAGCGACGAATCCTGCTCCACGGCCGCGTATAAAAACGCCTCGCCCGGGAGAAACATGATGACGTATTCCGGGGAGCGCGAAAATTGCGACCAGTAGCTCTTGCCCGAAAGCTCGCGGGCGCGGTTGCGGACCTGTTGCGCGTGGCGCTGAAGATGCGAGCGGCGAGTGTCCTCGTCCGTCGCCGCCGCCGCGTCGAGAAACGCGTCCAGAGTGGTTTTGCAATCGATCACCACGTCGCGCTGGCCCGGAAGGCTCACCACCATGTCGGGCTTGAGCCGGCCCTGTTCGCCGTCCACGATGCCCTGCTCGACGAAATCACATTTATTGGACAGCCCGGCCAACTCCACGAGGCGGCGCAGCGAAATTTCGCCCCACTGACCCCGAACCGTCGGACGCGACAGGGCCGTGACCAATTGCGAGGTTTGCGTGTTGAGGGTCCGCTGCGTTTCGGCCAGGGTGCCGAGCTGCTCGCGGAGCATGCTGTACGATTCAACCCGGGATTTCTCGATCTCGCCGACGCGAAGCTGGTATTGATCCATCAGCTCGCGAAGAGGCTTGAGCATGGCGTCGATCTGCTCCTTGCGCTGGTCCAGCGAGCCGACCGCCTCGGCCGAAATCGTGGCGAAACGTTCCTTGGCCAGTTGCAGGAACGCCTCGTTATTTCGCGCCAGGGCCTCGGCGCTGGCGCTGGAGAAGGCGAGCCGCAATTGCTCCTGGGCGTGGCTGATGAGTTCGCGTTGCTCGACCAGATTCCGCTGGGCGGCGGCAAATTGCGTCCGGGCGGCGGCGAGATTGCGCTCGCTGTCGGCCAGGGAATCCCGCAGGGTCTGAGTCTGGATTTTTTCCCCCGCGAGTTGCTGAGCGAAATCCGCCAGTCGCTGCTCGGCGACCGCCAACGCGACTTTCGATTTGCGTGAACCCGCCAGCGCCCCGATGACGATCCCAACCAACAACCCGGCTATTGCAAGAACGTAGATCATTCGATTCCGTTCGCCAGACCTGAACGACAACCTAACCGGAAACTGCGTTCCGCGAAAGTCTTAAGCGACCGCCACAACCGCCTGGGGCGCTTGCCGGATCCATTTGCGGATGGCGGCCGTTCGGGCCTCCCAGCCCGCGGAGGACCTCCGCTTTAGGAACGTCTCGAACAGCGAGTCGATTGCACGCCACAAATCCCGCAAGAGAGTCACCCGTTCCTCAAATACCGCGCGCGGACTCTGGGCATCCTCCACCTCGGGCAAATGCGCGGAAGTCATGGCCAATGACTCGGCATTCAGCGTCAGGGCGAATTGCTCGCCGGGGTCCAGGAGCAAGCCCATCTTTCGCGGCAATTTGCCGGTGCGCAGGGCGTCCTTCGCCTCCGGCATGCGGGATGGGCCGGGGCCGCGAAGGATGTCTCGGCCGGTCAATCCGTAGGCGCAATCCAAATCCAGCGACTTGTCGATGAAGAGGGATACCTGCGTCGATTCCGTCTTGATGACGCCGTCGTTGTGGTCGGCTTCGTGCCAGAGCCATAGGAGGAATTCGTTGCCGAGGAAATCCTTGGGTTGCGGACCTTTGGCGGTCCAGGGATATTCGGGATATTGCCTTTCGCCGCCATCGGCCAGGACAAATCGTGTGGGACGGAAATCTTCGTAATCGCGGCGGCGGCCGCGCGATTCCAGCATTTTGAGCGCCAGCGACCCGGCCGAAAGCGGCTGCAATTCCAGGCCGAGCGAACGCTCGAACAACTCCATCAATTTTTCAGCCGTTGCGCCCGAAGCCGGAGAATAGACCGATGCGGCGGGCAAATCCCACAACACGGGCGTCAATCTGCTGCGGCGGAATTTTCCCGAACGAAGCTCCTGCTCGATCTTCTGCGACAGTGTTTCCTTGGCCGTCTTCTTTTGCTTCTTGCTGATGAACCCGGATGGATTCGAGGCGGTGACGGATTCTTCCTCCATTAATTTGTACGCTAAGCTCAGTTCTGCCGGGAGGCGGTTGGTATCGACGCGCAGGGCGAAAGACAGGGCGTCGTTGTAAACGTTTCTCTCGAAATCGAATTGGCCGTCCAGCACGTGCCGGCCGCCGCACCAGCCGTATTCGACGTCCGCCGGCACACCCTCCTGGGCGGGGGCCAATTTGTGCAGTGCCAGGGCATCCAATAGCGATTGGTCGATAGATTTTGGCTGATCGCCGGTGACGGCAAAACGACGCATGGAGACGGAGCCGGATGAGAATCCCATATCCGCCGACTTTAGCGGGTAAGTGAGAAATCTTTTGCAATGGGGTTGCGGCATCGACAGGCTTCGCGCATGTTATCCACACCCTGTTCATGGATCGAATCGCATTGAGAAATCTTGCCTGCTGGGTGGTACTGCTGATGGCGGGCTGCCAGGCGGAGCCCTATCCGGCGGCGACCCCGCAGCGGGTGGCGGCGGTCACGGCCCAAATCTCGCCAGCCGTCGTGCGCGTGGACATCGCCCAGGCGACCTACAAGGATGGGAAACAAAGCCTGGTCCGCGGGAACGGGTCGGGGGTGATCATCGACCAGCAGGGCCGGATTCTGACCAATTACCACGTCGCCGGAAGGGCCGTCGAGATTTACGTCACCCTGGCCAACAAAGAGCGCGTTCCGGCCCGGCTCATCGGCGACGACCACTGGACCGACCTGGCGATCATCCAGATGGACATGGATACCATCGGCAAGCGGCAGATCGCGTACAGTTCGGCGCAGCTTGGCGACAGCGGCAGCCTGGTCGTGGGCCAGGACGTGATGGCCTTCGGCACGCCGTTCGGTTTGGCGCGCACGGTCACCCGCGGCAGCGTCTCCAATACCGACCGCACCTTCTACGACGTGCAGCAAAGCATGGATATCGACGGCTATGAAACCGGGGATTTCTCCAACTGGATTCAGATGGACGTGCCGATCAACCCCGGCAACAGCGGCGGGCCGCTGGTCGATCTGGGGGCAAAGGTCGTGGGAATCAACACGCGCGGCGGTGGGCAGAACCTGAATTTCGCGATTCCCATCGACACGGCCAAGCCGGTCATTGCCGCGATCCTGCAAACCGCCGCTCCGGGCAAGAAGGGGCGCGTGGATCGCAGCGACCTGGGGTTTGAATTGATGCCGATGCACGAACTGGAAGCGTTTTACGACATCGACATCAACAAGGGCGTGCTGATCAACAGCGTGGACCGGATCGGGCCTTATGCCGACGCCGGGGGAAAAGCCCAGGACATTCTGCTGGCGGTAAATGGCCAGCCGACCAACGTGCGTTTCCCCGAAGAGATGGCGCCGGTTCGCCAGCGGATCGCGTCCCTGCCCATCGGCAGCGACGTGCAGCTTACGATCAGGCGCGGCAAGCAGACCCTGACGCTGACCGCCAAAACGACGCTGCTGGAAGGCTATCTGGGCGAGGAACGGGGATTCACGCAATGGGGCGTTTCGCTGCGCGAAATGACCCGGCCGTACGCGGTCGCCAACCAACTCGACCAGGTCGCCGGCGTGTGGATCACCACCATGTCCGACGGCGAACCCGTCGAGCGGGCGCATCTCGAGCCGGGAGACGTGATTCTCTCGGTCAACAACACGCCGGTCACGGACATGGCCCAATTCCAGGGCTTGTACGACAAAACCCTGGCCGACAAGCTGGATCGGGTGGCTCTGGAGGTGGAGCGCGGCCGCGAGGTTTTCACCGCCATCCTGAAGGTCAAGGAATATGCCCCGGCCAGCGATCCGAGCGAATAGGAGCGATATGATGCCCTCTATGGCCCTTGCTGAATACCGTTTACCGCGAAGGCGCCCAGCGCGAGCTCTGCCCGCAACCCAAAGAATTTTACCGCGAAGCGGCTGTGTCTAATTTCAAGTGGTTTGGAGTTGACATTTTGGACTCCATGTAAGGCCGTCGCGGGCCATGGCGTTGAGAATGGTCAACAATTTTCGCATGCAGGCGGTAATGACGACCTTGGGCATCTTGCCCGCTTTCTGCAGACGCTCGGCAAACAGGCGGATCGTGGGATTACAACGGATCGCGGTGATCGTGGCCATGTAAAGGACGCTGCGGACGGCGGCGCGGCCGGCGA
>JBEKIV010000232.1:0-6690 GCA_050011595.1 Tepidisphaeraceae bacterium | reverse complement strand
ATCACATCAATGTCGGCGGCGGGCGGGAGTGCCCCGTCCGCTTCGTCCGCGGCTGCACCGCCGAGATCGTTGAAGCTGTCGGAGAGCACGCCGACCCGGATGCCGGAACCGTTGACGCTCAATCCGCTCTCATCCAGCGCCTGCTGCACTTGTGCCGCGGTGGCGCCGTCGGGGCCGATGCTGGAGTCGGTAACCGATGCTTCAACGAATCCCGCCGGTGGGTTCACTAGGCTCGCCAAATCGGTCGGCGCGGGTGCAGATGTCGCAGGAGCGAACGAAGCGGCCAGTGCCCTCATGCCGCCGCCGTCCGCAGGCGCCGTCCCATCCGGGCCGGCGTGGAGGGTGTGGTAACCGGCAATTCCTTCCAGAACTGATGCGCCGATACCGCCGTTGGAACCAATACTGGCCTCAGGGTTAGACGCTCCTAAGGAGCTTGCCGCCGGATTCGCGAAACTCGCCAACATAGTCGGCCCGGGTATGAACGTCTCTGGAGCAATGGAAACAGGCGCTATCACCATAACGCTGCCCACGGGCGCGGCCGCATCGAGGTCGGTGTTGGGGGACTGATAGTCGACAATTCCTTGCTGCACCGGTGCCGTGGTCGTGTCGTCGGAGCCGATGCGAGCGTTAGTGAGAGACGCTCCGGGAGACTCTGCCGCTGGGTCTACTAGGCCCGCCAAAAAAGCAGGCGCGGGTTCTGACGTCTCAGAAATGACCGAAGCGGCCGTCGCAGTCACGCCGTCGCCGTCTGCAGGCGCGCCCGCATCCAGGTCGTTGGCGGGGGTCTGATAGGCAGGAATCCCTTCCTCGCCGGTTGCGGCCAACGGACCCCCTGAATGGTCCAAGGGCAGAACTGCGGGTTGCCAGGGGAAGTCTTGTGGTGCGCTTGGCGCATCGGACGCGGCGTCCTGCGCATTCGCAACATTAGCGGCTTGGGTCCGCAGACGCCTGATCATATGCCTATTGCGCGGATTTCGAAGGGCACGGAAGTCACAGTCTATACGCCCGCGATTCGACGCCCAGAATATCAGCCAGGTTTCCCCAAATGAATTCCAAATTGACGTGAATATTCGGTTTCCGACTGCGACCGCATTTCCGGATCAGCGGTAAAATCTCTTGGAATATTGCCGTGGGCCGTAGCACGCGACGCTCGGCCGACCTTGATCGGATTCTCTTCCAGGCTTATGGGCGACCAGTCCATAAACTGGTTCTGGCTAGGACGTCCAAAATTGCCGAGATTGTAGGCCGGGGGCATAAGCCTGCGCCATTAACTCGTTGGCCTTCTTGGTCGCGCCATAAAGGCTCAGCGGATTGATCGGTGTTGTCGGAGGTGCGCAAAGGCATCCGAGAATTTGCACCATACACTGAGGACGGCGACGCATAAATCAAATGTTTACATCCGGTGTGCCGGCAGCCTTCGAGGATGTTCAAAAACCCGACGACGTTGGCATCGGCATAGGCGTGCGGGTCCACCAGCGAATAGCGGACGCCGGCTTGCGCCGCCAAGTGGATGACGCAATCGAAACGGCGGGCGGCAAACAATTCCGCCATCGCTGCGCGATCGGCGATATCACGTTGCTGGAATTGGAAGTTCGGATAAGCGGCGAGTTCCGCCAACCGGGCTTTTTTCAGCTCCGGGTCATAGGAGGAATTGAGGTTGTTGAGCGCGACGACGGCGCCGCCGTCGGCAAGCTCACGCCGCGCGACGTAAAAGCCGATGAAGCCAGCCGCTCCCGTAACCAAAACCGATTGCATGATAAGATGGGAAGGGCGGTCATTCGATCAGCTCCCAGGCGTCTTGGCCTCGTCTCGCAGCGTTATTCCGCGATGCTCAGATCGAATACGATGATTGTGGAGGATTTTGTCAAGCCGCCGCCGTTCGCAACAGTCGCGATCATCTTCGGACCGACGATATGCCGCGACCCATTCGACGAAACGCCGCATGCCATCTTCAATGGGAGGTATTTGGCAAAAATCCAACCGCGCGTTCCAACTCCGAATCGACGCAGATCCTCTAAATCAGTCGGGGCCGAGGATGGACAATCACTAGCGCGCATCGATAAATTACAAGATCAACGGCAGTGGAGGGTAATAAGGTGTCGGTTGAGAGCGAGAAAGAAGTCATATGGGACGGCGAGGCTTTGGTCGGATGGGTCACAATTGACGGAATACCAACAAAAGTTTCGGCAACGCCTGAGATCATTCACAGGGAGGCAGCGGGTTTTAATGATGCGCTGACCTGGGAAATCGAGCAGCATCGGGCTGAAATCTTCGAAAAACTTATTCCCTATCTGATCAAGGTGAACCGTAAACGATAGCTCCAGTTAGCGACCTCGCCCCTTCTTCGTGAGGTAACCAAATTTAAGCAGGTTAAACCGTTGATAATTGTCGCGGGCGCAGGATTTTCCTTTTCAGCGACGATACGCGGAACCATTCGACGAAATGCTGCGTGGAGCAAAGCCAGGCTTGATCCGACCGTCGCGGCTCGCGCACTGTGGCCCGAAACGCATCTGCTGCCGGTTACCTCGGATGTATCGACCCTATGGAACGAGGCACTTGAGCCCGACGTAAGGACCCGAGCCGCCGATAATGCCGAGGGTTGGATTTGGTTATAAGCGCACGCCTTCCTTCATCCTTGGGACCGATGTTATGCCCCGAACCATTCGGCAAACGGCCGCGTGTCGTTTTCGATAGAGGTGTTGGTCTAAATCCGATCCGCGCTCCAAGTCCGAACGGTCGGCGCGGACCCCACAACATAGCCCAGCGGCGTAGTGGCCGTGATCCATTACTCCGCAATTGTCCTTGGCAGCACAGATTGCAGCCTTCCACCTCGGCGGAGTACGTGCTTTACCGTCCGTTCTTCGGCACTTTCACCCTACTATCATCGAACATGCAGATCGTCCATTGTTTTGCCAGCCAATCTGACCAAAGGGCAAGCAGTTCAGCGACATCGGGTGAGATGGGAGGGCATGGTGAGGTCTGAAAGGCCGCCTGTCACGATTGTCATTCCTGCCTACCAGGCCGCGGAGACGATCGGCGAGGCGCTGGAGAGCCTGACAGGGCAGACCTACCCTGACCTTGAAATCATCGTTGTCGACGACGGCTCCTCCGATTCGACCGCCGAAATCGTGCAACAATTGGCGACAAAATCAAACAGCCGGATCCGCCTCCTCCGCCAAGAAAATGCCGGGCAGGCCGCCGCCCTAAACGTCGGATGGCAGCAAGCGTCGGGCGCTTACCTCGGCTATCTCGGAGCTGATGACGTGCTTTATGCAAGCGCAGTCGCAAGGTTGGTACAGTTTCTCGAAGCACATCCCGAACTTGTCGGCGCTTATCCCGATTACGATCTGATCGGAGCGGATTCGAAAACCATTCGGCGAGTCCACGCGCCGGACTATGATGCTCGCGACCTCGTCGAGCGGTTCATTTGTCAACCCGGACCGGGGGCGCTTTTCCGCCGTACGGCGTTCGAAAAAACGGGGGGGTGGAATTCCTCCTTGCGGCAGATGCCGGATTTCGACTTTTGGCTGCGTCTGAGCCGCTACGGCGCGTTAGCTCGTATCCCAGAACCGCTTGGCGGCTTTCGCGTACACGAGGGGTCGCAGACTTTCGCCGCACCATCGGCGAGCAAGAGCGAAGAGCCGCCGATACTCATGGCGGCATTCCTTGCGGAGACGACCGCGGGGCAATGGAACGGCGCGCGGGCAATGGCCTGGTCGCACATCATTGCCGCGCGCCTGCATCTGCGTGCCGGACGCCTGCGGCCGCCGCTCCGGCACCTGAAGAAAGCTTTGGCGTACGACGCCACAATCATCGTCCAGCCGCGCTTTTGGCGCCTCATTGCCGGTGGGATACTCGGCCAACTGCGCTACCGTCTGCTGGCAGTAACCCGGCGGGCGGATGATAAAATAGCCTAGCGCGGTGTTCTCGTGTGGTCGCCGCAGACGCGTTCGAACTGACCCGCGAGTTGCGTCGCGATATTCGGCCACGCGTATCGCTCCAGGACAAAAGCACGAGCCTTTTCTCCCATGGCGCGCAGATCCGTCTCTTGGGCCAGCATGATTGCGAGCCCGCGGCTTAGTCCTTCCACGTCCGGCGGCGCCACGACAGCACCGGCGGACGAGGCAATGTCGGCGAACCCGCATTGGTCCGAAATCAATACCGGGGTTCCGGCGGCGGCCGCCTCAAGGGCGACCAAGGACATAGCCTCGGACCTGGAGGGAACCGCGAGCAGCGCTGCCTTTCGATAGGCGGTCCAGCGCGCGCGATCATCGAGGAAGCCGGTGAAGACGACGCGACCGGCGAGACCACGATCCGATACTCTGGCCGCCAGTTCCGGCCGCATGCCGAAATCAGGTCCGGCAATGACGAGCGAAATGTCCGGAAATTGTTGACTTATGCTCGCGAACGCGTCGAGCAGGATGTCCGGACCCTTGATGTGGGCGAGTCGTCCCAAAAACAAAATAAAACGGCCGGATGGAAGAAATTCATCACCGTCGATTTGCAAATCGATTGGATCAACTCCGTTCGGAACGACCACGACCTTGTTAGGGTTGACGTTAAGCTGCCGAATAATCTGCTCGCGTTCGAGCGACGTGATCGCGATGAGCAAGGAAGCATCCCGGATCATGCCGTGGCCGAGTGTGGCGTGAAAAATCCTTTGGTCCCAACGCGGATGTTCGAGGCCGGCAAACTCGCCCGCGGCGCTGAGCACAAACGGTTTCCCGGAGGCACGCGCAATATGGCACGTGGCCGCCGAAAGCACGTTCCAGTAACCGAGAACATGCACGATATCGGCCCAGCCGATCAGCCGCCGAAGCGTGCGGAAATTGAGGAGTGGAATGTGGTAGCGCACGCGCAAATGCCCCGTCACAGTGACGGGAATGGACTGCGCCCAGAGGGCCTCGGCATAACGGCCGCCTTCCATGGTCAGAACATGGCAGTCGATTTTCTGGGCATGAAGATGATGCGCAATACATCGGGTTCGCTCGGCTGTGCCGCCACCGCGTTCGGGATCCAGTGAGATCGTCGTCAGCAAGACCTTCACGGCGCCACCGAAAGGTCCTGGCGCCCCAGCACCTCGACATACTTCTCAAGCCGCGTCCGGAATGTCTCGTCCGATTGAAAGCCGAGTGCTGGAAGCTTCGTTGTCGCAAAACGTCGCTTCGGATTGGAATTGGAGCGTCCGCGCAGGCGCATTCCAATCGCCATCATGCTGTCCGGTAGAGCGGGCACCCCGCCGAGCTCAGGCCGGCCGAACATCCGCAGCAGTGTGTCCTGGAGAAACGCGAAGTTGTTCTCGGGCGCATCATCATCGGTCACCAGAACCCGTTCGCCGTGAAAAGACTGCTCAGTCAGCGCCAGAAATCGCAGGACATCGGCGACCTTCTCGACGCTGACCAAATGCAGGCGGCGAACACCATAAAGGACGCGGCGCGCCATAAGTTTTATCAGCGGCGCGCTTCTGGCCTCTTGCGCGAAAGCCATGAGATTTCGTCCGCCGGGGCCGAAGACTGCGCCGAGACGCACGACGCAGGTTTCGACCGGCGCCGAAATTGCCGTCTCCTCGGCGGCAAGCTGTTCGCGCTCATATGCGGTGCGCGGTTGTGGAACCGTCGTCTCGTCTATCCAAGCCGCGGTGGCGCTGCCGTAGACGTCGATACTGCTGCAATGCAAGAGACGGCGGATGCCAACGTCGGCAGCCTGCGCGGCGATCCTGGCGGTGACAGCTTTCATCCAGCCGTTGCCGCTCGGCCGCAGCAAGTTGATGACCACCTCGCTACCCGAAACCGCCTCGACCAGCCTGTCTTCGTCGTCGACCGTGCGCACAGCCGCGCCGCATGTGTCAATCCAACTCGGCCGCGAGCGATGAACGACCAAACAAATCTCTGATCGTTCGCTTCGTGGCCAGCGTTCCAGCAGCGCACGGCCCACGAATCCTGTACCGCCAAGAATCGTGACAGGCCCTTTACGGAGCGAACCGGAATGTGCTTGGTATGATATACGCTCGCCAAGCAAAAGTCACCTTGCCCTCTGCGCCGACCCGCGAAACGAGCATGCATACCGCCGCCAAGCGAGGCTGGCCGGCACAATCCGAATGCACAACGGAAGCGAGAATTTAATTGTGCGCGTGTTGATCATCACTCAATATTTCTACCCCGAGGATTTCCGAGTCAATGAGTTGGCTTTTGCATTACAAAGCAGCGGCCACGACGTTGTCGTTCTGACCGGCCAGCCGAACTACCCGTCCGGCCGCTTCTTCCCCGGCTATTCGCCGCTCCGTCCACTGCAGGAGCGCTACAACGGCATCCAGGTGATCAGAGTCCCGCTATATGCGCGCCGCAGCGGACGACCCTGGGAACTCGCGCTGAATTACATTTCCTTTGCACTCTCCGCCACGATATTCGGACTTCCGCGACTGCGCGGCCGCTTCGACGCCTGTCTCGTGTATTGTCCCTCGCCGATCACCACCGCAATTCCGGCCATCATATACCGCCTCGTTCGTGGAAGACCAGTAGCGATCTGGGTGCAAGATCTCTGGCCCGAATCGGTATTCGCGATCACTCCCGGGGGCAGGCGTTGGCTGAATGCGCTGTTGAGCCGGCTTGTTCGCTGGATCTACATGCATGCGGATCAAATTTGGATTCAATCTCTGGCCTACGTTCGCAGCGTAGAGGCGCACGGTGGATC
>JBEKIV010000231.1:0-6777 GCA_050011595.1 Tepidisphaeraceae bacterium | reverse complement strand
AATCTACAAGGGACAGGACGACACGGACGTCGCCGGTTCGTTGAACGATCTGGCGACGTGCCTCGGATTCCTTGGCCGGAATCAGGAAGCGCTCGATCAATGCCAGGCTGCGCTCGACATGCTCCAGCGCATCCACAAAGGCCAGGATTCTGCGGAGGTGGCAACGGCGTTGGCAAACGTCGCGCAATGCCTGCAAGCGCTGGGTCGCAGCGGCGAGGCGCTGCCGGATCACGAAGCGGCGCTGGACATGCGGCGGCGGATTTACGTCCGGCAGGACCACCCCGAAATCGCGGAATCTCTCAACAATATGGCCGGATGTTTTACTTCGCTTGGACGCAATGCCGACGCGCTGGCATCCTATCAGGCCGCCCTGGATATGTACCAGCGCATTTACAAGGACCAGGATCATCCAGACCTGGCGACGGCTCTGAGCAATACCGCCGTTGCGCTGGATAATGTCGATCGTTTCGCCGACGCGTTGCAGCTGCACGAGCAGGCGCTGGAAATGAGTCGCCGGTTGTACAAAGACCAGGATCACCCCTCGGTGGCGATGTATCTCAGCCTGCTGGCGGGATGCCAGATTTCCGTGGGCCGTCCCGCCGAGGCGCTGCCGAATTCGCAAGCGGCACTCGAAATGCAGAAGCGCATCTACAAAGAGCGTGACCATCCAATAGTCGCGTGGAGCATCTCGGTGGTTGGCAAATGCCTTCGGGAATTGGGGCGGAAAGAAGAAGCATTGGCGGCCTACCAGTCCGCGATGGCCATGTCCGAGCGTTTGAGCGACCCCGTTTCATATAACTACAGCAGCAAAGTGGGTGATATTTTATTGTCCATGGGGAAATCCGCCGAAGCGGCCGCCGCCTACGACAGGTCGATTAATGCGTTCGAGCAGGCCCGGTCGGAGTTGGGCGGCGACGAGCAGGACCGGATGAAATTTATGGACCAGAACGAGCTGGACGACTTCCATTCCTTCGACGGCATGGTCCGGGCTCAGCTTGCGCTGCATCGGCCGGACAAGGCTGCGGAGTATCTCGATCGCGGCAGAGCGAGAAGTCTGCTGGACCTTCTGGAACGTGCGGAGCGGCAGTCCGGCGGAGATTTGCTCTCGCCCATCGCAGCAAGGGCGGAAAAGACCCATGATTCGCGATTGCTACAGGAGATCAAAGAGGCCGGCACGGCGCTCGCCGCCGCGGACGAGCGGGTTGGGCAACTGATCTCACAGATCAATTACGCCCGCTCAATCAACAGCGCCGACGCGGACGCGCAGATCGATGAGTTGCAACCCAAGCTGCGCGAAGCCTGCGGGCAATACGCATCGGCGCACCGGCGGGCGGTCAATCTTGCGGGCGCGACGACGTTTGCCGAATCGACTTCGGCGCAGCAGATTCAGTCTTTTCTGAAGCCAGGCCAACATCTTCTCATGTACTCGATCATCGACCAGGCGGTCATCGTCATCCCGCCGGCCGGACAGGCGATCAGCGCTGCAAGGCTTACCGATACCGACGGAAAGACTCCGCTATCCGGCGCTGCTCTGATACGGCCGATTTGGGCCTACCAAAAGGCGATCATCAGTCACGGCCAGAGTTTCACGCGCGGCGCCAGGCTCGCGAACGAGGAGGCCGCGACGCGGCCAACCGACCACATGGCCCAGGACGGTTACGATCTTTTCCGCCGGCTGATGCCGGCCGAGGTTTGGCGACAGATCAAAGACGATGATCTGGTCTTTGTCGTCCCGGATTGGGAGATGAACGGATTGCCGCTGGAGACCTTGATTGTCCGGAAACCCGAGAAGCCGGATGCGAAGAATAATCAATACTGGCTCGATGAGGGCCCGGCGATTTGTTACGGCCCCTCCGCCGCGGCGCTGCTGAGGTTGAGCCGGCAACAGGCCGGACACCCGGCAAAAGCCTTCGCGCATCAGGCCGTGTTATTGGGCGATCCGGTCCTTCAGCGCGATGCGACGGACTCGCCGAGCCCGACTCCGCCGGCGGTGGCCCAAACGCGAGACGCAAGTCTCGGCGCTTACGGTCCTCTTAGCCCGCTTCCGGGTACGCGAACGGAGGTGGCGGGCATTTATAAGGCGCTAACGGGCCGCACCTATGCCGGCCGCCACGATGATTCCGTCGTCGTGCTTCTGGGCGAGGACGCCACCGGGCCGCGTCTGGCCGACGCGGTGGCGGGGACACGCTATCTCCACCTGGCGACACACGGCCTGGCGGAATCCGGCAGAGATGCCATTTACAGCAGTGTTGTCCTCACACAGCCTCGCGTCGTCACGTCGCAAGATACGGGGCTGTTGACGCTTCGGGATTTGATCGATCATTGGGGCGGCAAGCTCGATGGAACCGAACTGGTGGTGCTGAGCGCTTGCGATTCACAAGGGATCGACAAGGGCGGCACCAACGCCGTGACGGACGAGGGGGTTTACGGCCTGCCCTGGGGATTCTGGTACGCCGGCAGCCCGGCGGTCGTCGCCAGCCTCTGGGAGGTCCAGGATTCCAGCACGGCGAGCCTGATGCAACAGTTCTACCGCGACCTCCAATCGCCGGATTACAAGACCAAGCTCGCCGCCTTCACCGCGGCTCGCAAGCAACTGAAACAGGAATACCCCGAACCGTTTTTCTGGGCCCCGTTTATCTATCTCGGCAACCCCAATTGATTTGGCGGGGTTAGCGCTCGTAACGTAGAGGAATCTGCACGAAACGGTTCGGATCGTTTGCCGCGTTGTTCATTCCGTTCACGATGCCGTTGGCGTTGAATAAATCGACGCTCCCCATCTGGCCGGTTTGAGTGTCGTAGACATCGCGGACTCCCAGGACATATTCGATATAGTCGGAACTGGAATCGTGCCTCGCCTTTTCCTGGGCCGCGATCTGCTGCTCGTGATCCGCAAATTGCTGGGCCTGCTGATCCTGCCAGGCGGCGTGGTTCCTCTGCATTGCCGCGAACTGCTCGCGGCCCTGTTCCCGGGTCGCCTCGCCTGCGGCAGCGGTCTCCTTGCCGACCACAGTCATGTCCACTTTAACGCTGGCCATGACGGCGCTCATTTTGGGCAGATCCTTATCGAAGGTCGCATCCGGAGCGTACATATAACAACCAGTGAGTTGCCAGACCTCTCCAGGCACGGTGTTGCCGGTCCAGATAGTGTTCAGCTCGCGGTCGTGCGTGGCCGTCTCGCCGTCGTGAAGTGTGGTGGCAATGTAAACGGTTCCGGAATTTGCATTCGGATGGTTCGGATCTGGTTTCCCCGGAAGATACACGATGACCTTGTCTATCGAGGTGTACGGGAGACCGGCGCGTTGGTTGGCGTCTGCCATGACGGGAGTAAAGACTTTAATAAGGTCTTCGACCCCGTCGCAATATTTGCAATACCGCAACGGCAGGTGCTGCTTGATGGAGTTGATGTTGGGGTCCGGCTCGTACGGCGGCGGGGGCTGGGGCGGGTCGCCGGGAGCCAGGATGTTGGGATTCTGCCTATGCACGTCCACCATGTGGTTGTAATTTTGCAGATCTCTCTGGTACCGCGACATCTGCATGTTATAAATTTGTCTGCGCGCTCTTTCGTTACGACAGTCGGGGTCATAAATCTCCTGGATGGCGCACCATATCACGGTCTGGCCGGCGGGTCCTTTGACGAATATCCCGTTAGAGGCGCTTTGCGTGTTCGTCGTCCATCCATTGGGTAGATCGACGCTGCCGCTGCCGTCGGGAAACGCGTGGGTTGTCATCTTGAGCGGCACGGGCATGAAGCTCATAAGCGTCGCCAGGTCGTCCTTCGATGCGCCGGTCACTGCGATGATGGCGGTCGCCGAGCCGCCGTTTTGCCCGGTGCCGCAGAAGATCAATCCTTGAATATCCTGGCCTTTGAGCTTGGCATTCAGCGTTGCTCCGCCTCTGTTTCTGCCTTGGGCGTTGGCGAATGCTCCGGTGAGTTCGGGCTTGCCATCGAACACTTTCCCCAACTCGTCGGCGGTCTGAATGATCGCCGCCTCGAGCGTCTGGCCGGCGGGAAGTTTCATGAAGAGGGTCTGACCCTTCGGTGTGGAGCCAAGGACGCTGAAGTCGCCGAACTGCGCCCCGCCGGATTGGGGGGCGGCGCCCGTCGGAGCCGCGGGAGGCTGTGTCGGAGCCGCAGGGGGCTGGGCCGTTGCCCGGGCCAGCGTATAGGTTCTACCGCCGGTAACGAAGATCAGTCGATCGCCGTCCAGCGTTGCCGTGAAGGGGTATTCGCCGCCGTTCGACGTGAAAGTCCCCGCCAGACCTTGCCCGGCGACGCTCGCCTTGGCCGGGAATTTATTATCGCCCAGCGCAATCGTCCCGACGTAAGCGCCATCGGATTCGGACAATTCCACCGTTACCTTGCCATCGGAGAAGCTGCCGGCGAATGTCGCCGTGACCGGCTTGGGGGCATCCCCACTCGCCGCCGGCGGATTGACCGGACCAACGTCCAGGGATTGTTTTTCGTGCAACTCCGGGTCGACGAGTTTGATCGCCGTTAAATTCCCGGAAACCGACTTGGCGACAGCGATCGCCAGATCGTGGAAGACCTTTTTCGTAGCGGGATCGTCCGCCTTTTCAGGCTTGACGACAAAGCTGAGGGTGATGGCGTCGCCCTTCTTGTCCAGCAGTACGGTTAAGCCATCGGGGTTGCTGCCGAAAAAGCCCACATCCTTCAGTGCCTTGGCCAGTGCATCGGCGTCAGCGCGGGAGGCGTCGTGGTAGTATTTGATGTCGTCTTTGCCGTATGACACATCGTGACCTCCGCCGCCAAAGATTTGGTACAGGCCGCTGATGATGGCGATGATTCCCGCCAAACCGACGACAAGCCGCGCCCAGACTGGCATCTTTGATTTTCTGGGCGCCGGAGCGGGCTGGCCGCCGGCGGACGGATTTGGAACACCTTCTTGCATGGCTTGCCTCACGGTTGGGAATTAGTTGACCGGGTTACGCTCGTCGCGAAGGGGGATTTGGACGTATCGGTTGGGATCGTTGGCTGCGTCGTTCAGGGAGTTGACGATGCCGTTGACGTCGCTGAGATCGACGCGCCCACGCTGGCCGGTTTGCGTGTCGATGACGGTGCGATAGCCGCCGGCGTATTCAATCCAATCGTCGGCGTTGCGGCTCCTCTGGTTTTCCTCCTCGGCCACTTGCTGTTGGTGCTCGTCGAACTCCTTCATCCGCTCCACGTTCTGTCTCTCCTGATCTTTCATCCTTTCGTTGAACGCAATTTGATTGGCCCGCAAGCGAGCCTCAAATCGCTCCTCATCGACCTTGAAATAAGCGTCCCAATTGATCTTGATCGAATGGGTCATGGCCTGCATTACGATGACGTCCTTATCGAAGGTGGCGTCGGGCGCGATCATGCTCCCGAGGGGAAAGAGCGTCCACTGGTCGGGCATATAAGGCCCGGGGGGGCTGGAACTCCATGTGCACTTGTTATGGAACTGCATGGGGACGCCGTCGACGATCTTGCTCGTCTCGTATTCGAGAAGTTGTGTTGTCCAGCCGGGCTTCGCGGGCGGAAGCGGTTTGACGGACGTGATGCGCTGGAAGGTGACGACATCCACGTGAGCACGGGCCTGAAGCAAATTAAACTGAGGCATGAGCACCGGAAGCGCCTGGTCAGGGGGGCTAAACGGGGCGACCAGCGGGAACAGGACATTCATGGGAACGGGCGGGGGCGGCTGCCTTCCCATTCTTTGGTAACTTTCCTCCAATTGCCTTCGCTGTTCCTGCATTTGTCGGATCCGGGGCGAGTCGGGCTTTACGATAGTCATCCACCAAAGGCCGGCGGCGCCCATGCTCTGATTGGCGGGGCCCGTGACGTAAAGCGGATCGATCACTGAACTGCTTTTGAGGGTCCAGCCATCGGCGATGCCGACGGAGCCGGTGCCGTCGGGAAAGTCAGACCGTGTCAGCGGGACCGTCGGGGCGGGGGGCGTGACAGTCGTGGCGGCGGTGTTGAGTTTGGCCCAGTCGGCCGGCGTGGCGCTGGCCAAACAATAGATCACGCTGATCTTGGCTTCGTTGTCGCCGAGTTTGCAGGTGATAAGGCCTACGATGGGCTGGCCGGCCAGGGTTGCGGTGAAGGAGGCGGCGCCGGATTGATGGTCCTTGGTGTCTTCGAACGCGCCTTGGATGGCGAGTTTGCTGCCGAAGAATGTGGCTAGATCGGGTAGGGTCGCCTCAAGGGCGGCCGTGACGGTGGTGATTCCTGGCTTTTTGGTAACCCAGGCCTTTCCGGCGTCGGTGGCGGCGGCGAGGCCATATCCCGCGGGGGCATTCGATGAGGCTGGAGTCGAATCGGGCGCTTGCGGGTTTGGATTCAGCGGGTTGGCCGGCTGCGGATTTCCCAGGGGATTGGGGGCGTTGCGGCTTAGCTGGTAGGTCTTGGTGCCGCTGGAGAACGTGAGCTTGTCGCCGGAGATACTGGCCGTGAAGGCGTAATCGTGTCCGTTGCTGGCGAAGGTGCCGACCAACTGGCCGCCGGTGACTTGGGCCTTGATGGGAAGAACCTGTTGACCGAGATGGATGGAGCCGGTGTAGGAGCCGCCTTCGGAGACGATCTCGATGGAAAGATTTGGCCCGGTGTAGTCGCCGGGAAAGGGGTCATCCGCCAGCGCCCCCACGGGCACTGCCAGTGACAACAGACACCATGCTAAGAGCGGAAGAATTCTGCGGGGCACACGATCTCCTTTGCCTGCTGCCTATCGGGTCGAGACGAGAACTTGGAATGTAAACTTACGATTCATCTCCCATGTCCACGAAAACGCCGTG
>JBEKIV010000230.1:6813-12532 GCA_050011595.1 Tepidisphaeraceae bacterium | reverse complement strand
CAGCCAATGCATCGACTGTCACCAGCAACACAATGCGCCGAGCGGGGCATTGCTGCTGAACCAGGAGACGGTCACGGCGACGTGCGCGGTTTGTCACGGGGGTTCGGTTCCCTCAAGCTCGGCATCCGCCGCGCCGCTGATCCCCGGCGCCACGCCGGTCTCCAACGGCGGCGTGATTGACGCCCCCGACCCCAGCCTGCCCAGCCCGGTGAACGCCGGCGTCAACGTGACCAGCGAGTTGAACAAATTGAGCCGGCACAATGCGGACGTGCGTCCGGCGTTCGGCAGTCTGATGCCCAAGACGGCGATCCAAGGCACGACCAATCTGGTCAACTGCGCCGACTGTCACGAGCCGCATACGATGAACAGCGGCCAGGCCATGGCGCCGAACATTGCGCCCGCGCTGGGCAAAGCCAGCGGGCTTACCATTGCCGGAGCCGCCACCGTCAGGGCGAAATATGAGTATGAAGTCTGTTTCAAATGTCACGGCAAAGACAATTCCGACCAGCCGTATATCACGCGAAAGGCCGTCCAGACGAATATCCGCATGGAATTCGTTCCCACGGCGGTGTCGTTCCATCCAGTGACGGCGCCCGGGCGCGGGCAGGATGTTCCCAGCCTCATTCCCGGGTTGACCACCGCCAGCCTGATTTACTGCACGGATTGCCACGACTCGGATACGGGCCGCAAATCCGGCGGCTCTGGGCCGGATGGGCCGCATGGCTCGAACATCCCGCCGCTGCTCATCGCCAACTATGACACGATTGACGGCGCCAGCGAAAGCTCCGTCGCCTACGCCCTGTGCTACCGTTGCCATGAGCGGTCCAGCATCCTGAACAACGTGTCTTACAGCGGGCACAGTGAGCACATTGTCAACGATCGAACGCCGTGCTCGGTGTGCCACGACGCCCACGGCATCAGTTCGGCCCAAGGAACGTCCACGGACAACGCCCACCTCATCAACTTCGACACCACGGTCGTCTTCCCTGATCCCATCACCAAGCGATTGGAATATCGAAGCGCCGGACCGCGCAGCGGGCAGTGTTACCTGCTGTGCCACGGCAAGGACCACTCGGGGCTGAGATATCCATAAGGCAGGAACCCTATGTCCACCAATGATGCGGGCAAACCGGAATCGCCAGTGCTTTGGACGAATCCAATCACCATCGCCGGGTTATTGTTTGTGGCGCTGGGTTTGGTGTCGTTGCTCAGCTTCTGGCTGTTGATGCTCTTTTCATCCAGCGCTGAAAACAACCAATACTTGGGCGTCTTCGGATTCATGATATTACCGGGAGTCCTGATCAGCGGCCTGATCTTATGCCCGGTGGGAATGCTGCTGCGCCGGCGCCGGCTGCGGAACGAGAGCCCGGTCTGGGAGATTTCAACCCGGCACGCATATCAGTTCCTGGCCATCACGTTTTTCCTGATTCTGCCGATCCTGGGCGTCGCCAGCTTTCGCGGAATTGAATTCACCGACTCGGCGGAGTTCTGCGGGACGATCTGCCACAATATGGACCCGCAATACACGCGGTATCAGCAGTCGCCGCATGCGCGCGTGACCTGCGCGGGATGTCATATCGGTCCGGGACCGGGCGCGTTCGTCAAGGCCAAAGTCACCGGCTTGCGGCAAGTCTACTTCACCGCGCTGGATACATATCCCAGGCCGATTCCGCCGGCGATCACCGAACTTCGCCCCGCTCGCGAAACGTGCGAGCAATGCCATTGGCCGTCGCAATTCTTCGGCTCGCTGCTGCGAAGAACCGTTCACTTCGCTCCGGACGAAAACAACACGAAACATGAATACGAAATCCTGGTGAAGGTCGGCGGATTGAACAACAGCCTCGGCGTGGCCGAGGGCATTCACATGCACATGCTCGACCGGGTCGAGTACGTGGCGGATGACGCCAAGCTCGATCATATCCCCTGGGTGCGCTACACCTATCCGGACGGCAAAAAGATCGTCTTCCGCTCGGATGGCAAGATTGGCGATGACACTCCGCCGGCCGGAAAAAGCCGCCTGCTCGACTGCATCGACTGTCACAACGTGGCCGGCCACAAGTTTCAGTCGCCGGAGCAGTCGGTGGACCACGCACTGGCCGTTGGACAGTTAGACGTGTCGCTGCCGTTCATCAAGCGGCAGGCGGTCCTGGTCCTGTCGCAGAACTACACGACCAAGCCGCAAGCCCTGGATGCGATCGAGCAAGGCCTGGCCTCCTTCTACAGCACCAGCTATCCGGAGATTTGGTCTAATCGCCGCAACGCGGTGGATCGGGCCGTTCAGATCGTGAAGGACATTTATCGAACCGAGTTCTTCCCCGAGATGAAAGTGGATTGGCGAACCTACCCCAACCATCTCGGCCACATGGAATCCCCCGGCTGCTTCCGTTGCCACGACGGCTTGCACATCGCCGCCGGCGGCAAACGCATTTCATCCGATTGCCAGACCTGCCACGTATTCCAGTATCGGCAGGAGGATCCGAAGGTGATCGTGGAGCGCACGTTCGATCATCCATTGAAGATCAACGAATCATGGAAGGGCCTTGGCCCGCACGAGGGAATGCTCTGCACCGATTGCCACGACGGCGGCCTGGGCGCCATCGGATGGACGAACAGCAGCGCGATATACAAGTGTGGCAATTGCCACCCGAGCGGCCGCTGGCTGGACATCCAGCAGACCCTGCGAATCCGCCGAGCGGCGGCGACGCAGCCGTCGGGAACGCAATCCATCGCCAAATAGCCCGGATTATTCACCGCGGAGAGCGCGGAGAAGTGCATGTTTGCCACAGATGAAGACCGACGGACACAGATGAAATGCAAAGAATTTTGTCTTGAGTTATCCGTGTCCATCTGATTTTCATCTGTGGCAAGAATGAATTTTCTCGGCGAAATCGGCGTTCTCTGCGGTTAATAATCCGCGTCGAAAGCGGTTCAATCGCCATGGGTGCGCGACGTTTTATGCACTTTCGCTGAAATACGGCGAGCAAGCTCGCCGGCTACACTGGGGAAGGATCAGTCGTTTGCGGAACGTGTCACGCAGCCAATCGCCATCATCGCTGTTCGGTCGATGCGGCCGGCGTCGCGGCTGGCTCGGATTCCGGCACCGGAAGGTGAATGGTCAATGTCGTGCCGACGCCAAGTTGGCTGGTGACGTCGATCATTCCGCCCAACCGCTGAATGAGATTGTAGCTGATCGACAATCCCAGGCCGGTGCCTTTGCCTACCGGCTTGGTGGTGAAGAACGGCTCGAAGACGCGATTCAAATGTTCGGGCTTGATGCCGATGCCGTTGTCGATGACCTCGATGACGTACCATCGGTCGCTGCGGCTGGTTTGCACGACGAGCGTTGGCTGGCGAACGTCGGCCAGGGCATCCAGGGAATTGAGCAGAAGATTCACCAGCACCTGTTGAAGAGCCTGGGGGCGGATCAGGACCGCGCCGACGTTGGGGGCCAAATTGGCCTGGATGCCAAGACGCTTGGCGCGGGAATCGATGCGGACCATCTCGATGGATTGGGAGACGACGTCGTTGAGCGGCAGGCGTTGCGGCTGGCCCTCGGCGGGATGAATCAGCGAACGCATCTGCTGAACGATGGCGTTGATCCGGGCGATCTGCTCGCGCAATTTGGCAATAGCCTCGGCGTTCATCCGTTCGGGCTTGTGTTGCGCAAGTTGCAGCAGCCCGTCCATGTTGGCCAGGGGATTCATGACCTCATGTGCGACGCCGGCGGCCATCTGGCCCAGGGCCACGATCTTCTCCTGTCGAACCATGGCACGCTGGTTGAGCCACAATCGCCTGGCCATGGCGCGCATGCGCTTGTTCTGGCGAGCCAGGCGCCGGCGCTGCTGGCGCAGGTCGCGGGTGATGTGGTTGGTCAGGCCAACGGTCATGAGCAGCGTCAGGCCGAAGCCGACGAGAATGAGCGTTTCGGCATGAGTGCTGGGGATTTGGCCGGTCCAGGCGAGCGATCCGGCGAGCAAGCCAATCGCGGCCAGGGCGCTGCCGTAGGCCATTGTCCGCGGCAGAAGCAGGCTGGCGAAAACCATGTGAAAAACGAAGAATCCCAGGATGGGACTGCGCAGGCCCGAGGTCCAGCCCGTGAGCAGGGCCAGACACACCAGATCGAGCAAGATTTGAGCGATCGCCAGCCGAAGCAGATGGGCTCGTTTGACTGGCCGTTGCTCATTCAAGGACCAGAGCAGCGCGGCGTTATAAAGAAGGATGATCAGGCCCAGGAAAAACACCTGGGTTGACATGGCATGCCAGCGGAAAACGAAGCGATCCAGTGCGCCGCTGAGGGCAACGGCGGAGCCGGCAATCCACCGCAGGCGAATGAACCAGGCCAGTTCCAATGCCAGAGCGTATTGGCGGTCGGCCTGTTTGGTCATAGATGGGACTCTGCCGCGGTTCGGACCGGACTGGCCTCTTCCCCCGCATCGACCGCCTGGGCCGACCGGTGCAGATCGAGCATTTTCACCCCGGCCGTGTAGTCCGTCAAGACAATCCGCCGGGCGTGGCGCAGCTCCTCGACAACCTTGGTCATGCGGCCCAGACTTTCTCGAATCTGCTTGAGATGAGCTTCCGTCGCGTCCCGGTCCTCAGGGCGTTTGCTGACCAGCATCAATTGCAGTTCGATGATGTTGATGACGTTGTTCAACTCATGGTTCATGGTGAGGGCCACCTGGCCGAGAACCTCCACCCGCCGGCGCTCGGCGGCCTCGAGCTCTTCGGCCATGTGATTGTACGCCTGCGCCAGTTGGCCGAATTCGTCGTTTGTCTCCAGTTGAACCCGAACGTCGAAGTTTTCCTTTCCCAGTTCCCGCGCGGCGGCGACCAATTTATCCACGGGGCGAAGAATCATCGAACCCATCCGTAGCAGGGAGAGGATCGACAGGTTGATCGCCAGAATGGACACGAGGGTCAGCGCGATCAACTGGTTGCGGAAGCGGTTGTACAATTCCTGGAAGTCGTCGTGCGCCTGATCGCGAACCAATAGCTCCAGTTCACCCACGTCCTTGTCAATCCCATTCATGGTCGCGATCAAGGCTTCAGCATGGGCCGGACTGAGGTCGGCATGCGGGGCGGAAAGCGCGTTAATCTGCTGCTGTACCCGGGGGAACTGGGAATTGATGCGATCGAGCGTCGGGTCGAAGCTCGGATGATGACCCATCGGCGACTGCTCGATAATCTGAAGAAGCTGGGCTGCGCGGGCCATGGAAGCGGCCATCGGCTGCAACTGATTCGGATGGCCCAGGGCCATTTCATGCATATTGCGTCTGGCATCGCGGAAGAACCCCAGAAAATCGTTCCCCTGCTCCACCATCGCCAGGCCGCCTTCATTGATTTGCCCGACTTGCGACAGCGTACCCTGGAGCAGCACGATGCCGACGATCGACACCAATACCAAAAAGCCCACCAGCGGAATGATAATGATTAAAAGGCGGCGTCGAAGCATAGGAGTCGTTCGTTCCTGCTCCTAAGAGCAATGACGGGCAGCCAGTCTCACAATCGGCACAACACCTCACGAGCCGTGGCGTCGGAATCCACGGTTTTCTCAATTCATCGCACGATCGGCGGCTGTCCAACCGACTAATATACTCTTCCTATATCAAAAGCCGCGCCAGAACCGTGAATTCTATCCGCGGCCCATTTGCCGTTTTGAGAACGGTTTAGGCGCAGTTTCCAAGAACTGAGAATCGGCGTCGCCGGGATGGCCATCATC
>JBEKIV010000230.1:0-6801 GCA_050011595.1 Tepidisphaeraceae bacterium | reverse complement strand
CAAAACCGGCAAAAGTCGCGTGGCACGACGTTTGTGTTATATTCAAGCGTTCGGGCATAAGGAGCGATTGATGTCCACGTCGCTTGAATGTTACCCCGGTTCCCACAAACAGGCGGCCAGCGCCTCGGCGCCGCCGCTTCGACTGCTGTTCTGGGAAACCACCACGGGGTGCAACCTGGCGTGCATTCACTGCCGCCGACTGGAGGTCTCGGAAGAACTGAGCCGGCTGGACCTCTCGACGGAACAATCCATCGCGATGATTCGCTCGTTGCCCGAAACCGGCCGGCCGATTTTGGTGTTTTCCGGAGGGGAACCGCTGAAGCGGCCTGACATCTTCGAATTGGCCGAGGCGGCGACGGCCGTCGGCTTGCCGACGGCCCTGGCGACCAACGGGACCCTGGTGGATGCGGCCGTCGCCGCAAAAATCGTCGCCGCGGGGTTCCACCGGGTCTCCATCAGCTTCGACGGCCCCGATGCGCCAACCCATGATTTTTTCCGCGGCGCGGGCGCGTTCGAGAAATCCATCGCGGGATTCAAAGCCCTGCGGGACGCCGGAATGTCCATGCAGATCAACACCACCATCGCCAAGCACAATTACCTCAAGCTGGACCAAACCTACCGCCTGGCGCTGGAGTTGGGCGCCGACGCGCTGCACACGTTCATGCTGGTGCCGGTGGGCTGCGGAATGTCCCTGGACGAGAGCGTCATGCTGTCGCCGGAGGAATACGAGCAAACCCTGAACTGGGTGTACGATCGCAGCCTTGAGGGCAAACTTCATCTGAAAGCGACGTGTGCGCCCCACTACTTCCGCATCATGCGGCAACGCGCCAAGACCGATGGCCGGCCCATGCCCAAGCGGCCCGGACACGGCGGTTCCGATATGACCGCCATGACCAAGGGGTGTCTTGCCGGCCAGGCGGTCTGCTTCGTCTCGCACACCGGCGAGGTATTCCCCTGCGGATATCTGCCGGTCAGTTCGGGCAACGTGAAGGAAACACCTCTGCCGCAAATCTGGCGCGACAGCGCCATTTTTGCCAACCTGCGAGACGAATCGAATCTCGGCGGCAAGTGCGGCTGCTGCGAGTTCAGCAAGGTCTGCATGGGATGCCGAGCCCGGGCCTTCTCCCACACCGGCGACTACATGGCCGAGGAACCGAACTGTAGTTTCGTCTCCGCGCGGGCAAGGGGCAACTGACTTATGCAAACCCGAAATCCGAAATCCGAATGACGAATCAAATCCGAATGACCCAATGACGAATCAAGCCATTCGGTCATTCGTCATTTGGGCTTGATTCGTCATTCGGATTTCGGATTTCGGATTTCGGCGCCGGGGGTTTCTTTTTGATCGGCTTCCCCCTCCTGTTTACTGATCTTCAGTTCATCCAGCTTGCGGTACAGGCTGGAGACGCCGATTCCCAAGCTGCGCGCGGTTTCGGCCTTGTCATAATTGTGCCGGCCCAGGCTGTAAAGGATGTGCTGGCGCTCGAAATGCTCCATCGCCGTCTTCAGGTCTTCGCCCACGTCGTCTGAAATTCCCTCGACGGAAAACGGAAGGTCCTCGACGCCGATGTCCCGATCGTCGGCAAAAATGACGGCCCGCTCGATCACGTTTTCGAGCTCGCGAATGTTCCCCCGCCAATGATGGCTCAGCATCGCCCTCATCGCGCCGTTGGTGATGCCGATCATCTTCTTGTTCATTTCCCGCGTGTACTTGATGAGGAAATGATGGACGAGCAGCGGAATGTCTTCCTTTCGCTGGCGCAGGGGCGGAAGCTGGAGCTTGACCACGTTGAGCCGGAAGAGCAGGTCCTCGCGGAACGTGCGCTGCTCGACCATTTTCTCCAGGTCCTGATTCGAGGCCGCGATAATGCGCACGTCAATCGGACGCGGATGGGTGTCGCCGACGGGCACGATGACCTTTTCCTCGATCACTCGCAATAGCGAGCTTTGCACGCCGATGGGCAGTGTCGAAATCTCATCGAGAAACAGGGTGCCGCCGTTGGCGGCCTCGAAATAGCCGATCTTGTCGCGGATGGCCCCGGTGAAAGCGCCGCGGCGATACCCGAACAGTTCCGATTCGATCAAGGTATCGGTCAGCGCGCCGCAATTGACAGGCACGAACGGCTGGCCGCGGGTGACGCCGTTGTAATGGATCGCCCGGGCGAAAAGCTCCTTGCCGGTCCCGCTCTCGCCGACGATGACGACGTTGCTCTTGACGTCCGACAATCGCTTGGCCATCTCGAAGAGTTTGGTGACCGATTGCGAATTGCCGACGAGATTGTGAAAGGTGCTCTGCTCGGCCAATTGCTCGGTGATGACCCGCTGGGTGCGGGCCATCTCGCCGTATTCCAGGGCGCGCTGCACCTTCAGGAGCATGTCCTCGAATTGCACGGGCTTGAGAAGGTAATCGTAAGCCCCCGACCGCATGGCCGAGACGGCCGTTTCGACGGTCCCGAACGCCGTCGCCACGATCACCGGCGTTTGCGGCGCGACCTGGCGCAGGTGACTCAGAAGCGTCAGTCCGTCCATCCCCGACATGCGCACGTCGGTGACGACGACGTCCACCGGCCGTTCCAGCACGATCGCGTAGGCCGCCTTCCCATCCGCCGCCTGGAGGACTTCGTAGCCCTCCCCGGCCATCAGCTCGGCCAGCGATTCACGAAGAACCGCTTCGTCTTCAACAATCAGGACGCTCTTGGTCATGCACCGTGATCCTGCAAGATGCGGAAGAGTATATCAGCTTGCAGGTGCCGGGAAGGGCCTCCGTCGATTTGCGCTCCATGATAGAGGCCGCAAAGGGCCATTGAACACATTGAACACTTTTCAGATTTTAATTAATGACTGCTAACTTATTGGCCAAATATAACGTCATTGCCAACAAATAGTTGGAGCGTTTCGGCTTACAGGGTTGTATTTGGCGCGCGGAAAAGTGTTCAATTTTTCAATAAATTGCCTTTTTGGTGCCTTCTGAGAAATTCAATACGAAGAATAGCTCGCGCTGAGGCGCGGAGAAGAAAACTCCGCGCCTCAGCGCCTCCGCGCGAAACCTCTTTCTTCAATGGATTCCAAATTGAATCGAGCCAGGCCACAGATGAGCGTTGCACCCGGCCGAGATGGCTGACGGTGAACTTGCCGTTGCCTGAGGCGGAGGAGAAAATGGTTAAGGAGGCGATAGATCGCGGCCGGCCGCTCGGCAGGGAGGGATGGGCGAGGCAGATGGCCGCAATGCTGGACCTGGATCACACGCTACACCCGCACAGAGGGCGGGCGGGATGAAAGGAAAGGCCGATTGTTGCGAGATTTGTCAAACAGAGTCTAGCCGAACGGTCGGCGATCTGTTAGTATTATGTTCGGCATTTTGTGTGGCGGGCCCAGTTCGGAAGAGCGCGATCGCTCATCCGTAGGTGGCCACGGCAGCATTTGTGGGCTAAATATGACGCTGGAGAGTCGCGGAGAACGCCTGTTCGTCGTTGTCCGCGTTTGATTCGGGTTAATGGAAGAGGTACATGATGTCAGCCCTCATAGCGATACCTATTAGTGCGCGGAAGTTGACGGCACTCGGCAACGAAACTGCTCAGGCGGTCGAAGACCTCTACCAGCGTGGCCAAGCCACGTTATTTCAAGTTGACGATCATTTCCAGATTGGTGTAGTCGCTGACGCGATGACTTCAACTGTGCCCATTTGGTCAGACGAAAGGGCGGCGGAGGTTATACGCGCGTTTGCTAAAGCCGTATCGTCAGGTCGTCAGATCGACAGTCAATCATTGGCTCGTTGGGTTCGAGGCCATGTTAATGATGCAAAGGCCGTTCAGGAATGCATGGCTGTCGATCCACCCGAAGAAATCGACATCATTAAGGTGCTTTCAAACGCCGGCAGCCAAAAATTAGTCTTTCTGGCGACATGGAGACTTACGCAACAAGAGGTCGTGCTAAAGCAGATAATCGCCCAGGGTGAGAGCGCCGAGCGCATTATGTCGCGCGAGTTGCAACCCCATCCCTTAAGCATGATTCATCCGAATATCATTGAAACGCACTTCCTTCGAAATAAACATGGCGAAAGATTTCTAGTTGAACGGAGAATTGAGCCACTTAACGACAGATGGTTGGCACGTGGAATCCATGAGGCCGCGAATCTGTTGTTCGATATCGGCAGAGCCCTCAAGTTTCTCCACGACCACAGCCATGTTCACGGAGATGTTAAGCCCGACAACATTGGAAAAAGGGGTACAAGCTATGTTTTACTTGATTTTGGAATCTGCCGGGAAACGAGCGCATTTACCCGCGATTCGACGCCCACGGGGAGCTTGCGCACTAGAGCACCGGAGTTGCTGTCGGAGGGTTGCTACATAGAGCCGCAGAAAGCTGATGTTTGGGCACTTGGCGCGACCGTATACAAGGGGGTTGTAGGACGATTTCCCCTGTTCAAGGCCGGTGATTCGGTTCCGCGAATCTCAGAAATGAAGGAACGTGCGGAGTTTGAAGCAACCTTGCAAAACAGGGTGGTTAAGGAGTGGGATGCGTACGTAAATCTTGACGAGGTTCCGGGGCCACTAAGGGAACTGCTTGGGCAGATGCTCCGGAAGAACCCTGGTTCTCGGATCTCCTCGGCAGACGTACTGGAAAAGGCGGCAACGGATCTATCCGCATTTCTTAGATCTTCTTCACAAGTCGAGGGGTCGAACGGACGCTACTCGCCCTTCGACGAAGTTGCGCAACTGAGGGCTTATTTCCAGTCCCTCGGAAACAATGTTTCGTGGATTCCGCGACATAGAAAGCAATCGCTACGGGAAACGATGAAAAACCTTGCTGCAACCCAAGGTTTGGGAGAGGATGAGCAAAAAAGCTTGAGAGCGATGATCGAAAGTTTGGAGTGATTCTATGGCAAGCGGTAGGGTCCAGCGAATACAAGACTCCGTGCATGGACTAATGGAGTTTTGTGGCATGGAGACCGTAGTAATCGAGGTGCTTAGGACCCCCGAACTCCAGCGACTGCGAAGAATTAGACAATTGGGTTTGGCCCAATTGGTGTTTCCAGGGGCAGAACACTCGCGGTTCGCGCATTCATTGGGCGCGGCCCATTTGGCAATCCGTTTTGGTAGGCACATAAGAGAAGTTGCGCGTGAGTTCTTCATACCTGTGCTTTGCCCTGACGAGAGTGTCGTACGAGATTTGGCGGTAGCCGCCTTGTGCCACGACCTCGGCCAGGGCCCCCTTTCTCATGCCTGGGAGCGCGAGATTGTTGGGGACAATTTTGACCGTGCAGCTTGGGCAAAATCGCTCGATCTTTCCGCCGATGACCCACTTATTGCCAATCTGAAGTGGCATGAACTGGTTACGCAGGGTCTTCTCGCCTACCAAGGAGGCCAGCTACACCGGCTGCTTGAACAACATGAAGAGGGGGCAAGCCAAGGAATTCGTCGCCTATTAAGCGGGCACTACGATATCACTTATTTGCCTCGTCTTTTGGCGTCGGATGTGGATGTTGATCGTGCGGACTTTCTAAGGCGCGACACCCACCAAACAGGTGTTGCATACGGTCGCTATGATCTGGACTGGCTGATCTCTACTTGCACTCTCGGCATTGAGACTCAGCACGATGTTAAAAGGTGGGTTCTTGGGTTCGATTCGAGGAAGGCGGTTCGTGTCGTCGAGCAGTTCTTGATAGCTAGGCAGGCGCTTTACGAAACTGTATACAACCACAAAACCGTTCGGTGCGCCGAGGGAATGGTCGGCAAATTGCTCGGGCGATTGCGAAAGGCGGTACAAAGTGGTATCGAATTTGAAACGACCAAATTCGTGAAGCCGCTAATGAAGATCATCGGCGGTAGCGTCCTTTCACCCGAAGAACTGCTTGCTCTCGACGACTTTTCCCTCTCGGTTTTGATTGATAATATTGCAGGCGAGGCCAAAAAGGACGCAATAGCCGCGGATTTGGCACGCCGCATTCTTTCGCGCGATCTCTTCAAGTGGGTTCCAGTATCTTCGCAGAAAATCGCGGAATACCTGGAGCGTAACAACGCACGTGCCGACCTACACGAAGCGATAAAGCCTTTCTGTCCCGGCGAAAGCGAATACTATTTACTCGAGGACAAAGCAAGATTTAGAATGATGTCAAAGAAGAGCGAAGAAAAGGCGTATTTGATTGATGGAAATAGCGTCGCGTCTCCTGCCCATGACCATGAATCTCTGCGTGGATATGAGCATATCGAGGCGGAAACGAGACGAATCTATACAATTCGAGAAGCGCGCGATACGGTGAAAAAGGTCATAGAGGATCGTGTCGGTAATTGAGGCTGGGGCGAAGAGAAGGGGGCATTCAAGGTTTCCAGTGTGAAAGTCAATCCTGTGGCCAGCAACCCCCCAGGGCTTATACGAAAAAGAGGCGAGATGCTCGGGCTCGCGCCCAAAGCCGTCTCGCCTCCGCCGGGAAATTATGGAGCTAATCGTTGTCTCCTCGGCGAAACATCTCCTTTTATCCGCAGGTGCACGTGGCCGGCGCGGTGCGATCGGCATCGAGCGAGCCGGCGATCTCCTCATCGGTTAAATAGCAGCCGGGGTCGGCGGCCCAGGGGTCGCCGGTGACGACTTCGGCGCGGGCTCGCAGGGAGCCGCCGCAGGCTTCCTTGAATCGACAGGTGGCGCAGCGGCCTTTCAAAAGAGGTAAGCGGTTTTTCAGGCCGGCCATGATGGGGTCGGTCGTGTCCTGCCAGATTTCGGAGAATTTGCGGTGCTTGACGTTGCCGAAGGTGCGGAACATGGAGAACTGGTCGGCGTGGACGTTGCCGTGGAAGTCGATGTTGG
>JBEKIV010000229.1:0-6854 GCA_050011595.1 Tepidisphaeraceae bacterium | reverse complement strand
GCGATGGAAATCGCGGGGATTTCGTTTAGTCTGTTCAGCCATGCCGTTCGAGATTTCCACGATCCGGCGGTTTTCGGCGAGCCATCAGCTTCGATTGTATGATGGGTCGGTGGAGCCGCTGCACGGACATGACTGGGTGGTTAAAGTCACGGCGGCGGGGCAAAAGCTCGATGCCATCGGGGTGGTGATGGATTTCCATGAACTGGAACGGCAGGTGGATAAAATAATCGCCCCGATGGATCAGCGGCAATTGAACGGGCTGGCGGCGTTTGCCGAGGTCAATCCGACGGCGGAGAACGTGGCGGGGTTCATCGCGGCGAAGCTGGAGTTGCCGGGGGGGGCGAGGCTGGTGTCGGTGGAGGTGTGGGAGACGCCGGAGAATTCGGCGGTTTATCGGCCGTAAATCGAGCGGGATATATGTTTGACCCGCGCTAAGCCGACTAATAGGATGAAGCATCAGTTATGAAATGCGAAAAGTGCAACAGGTTGGCCACGGTGCATCTGACGGAAATCCGCGGCGGCAAGAAGATTGAAAAGCATCTCTGCGAGGAATGTGCCGCGCAATTGGAAGGCTTTGCGCCCAAATCGCATACTCCGATCAACGAGCTATTGACGAATTTCGTGTTGGCGCACAGCGGGATGGCGAAGGAACAGACGGGGAGTTGTCCGCAGTGCCAGATGTCGTGGTCTGATTTTCGGCAGACGGGGCTCTTGGGTTGCGAGCACGATTACGAATTTTTCGACAAGGACCTGTCACCGTTGTTGCATCGCGCGCACGACGGCGGGACGCACCACGTGGGCAAGGTTCCGACGCGGCGGGGGGGGACGAGCGTGCCGGTGAAGAGGCTGGTGGACATCAATCGCCTGCGGAAGGAACTGAGCCGGGCGGTGGAGGCGGAGGATTACGAGAAGGCGGCGAAGTTGCGCGACCAAATCCGCAATACCGAATCGCAAGTCTGAGCGTTTATGAAACTGAGCGATCTGACAAGCCAGGCTGGTGAATGGCTCCGCGGCAGCGGGCCGATGAGCGAGATCGTGATTTCGTCACGGATTCGGCTGGCGCGGAACGTGTCGGGGTATCCGTTCCTGACGCGCTGCTCCAAGATCAAGCGGCAGGAGTTGGAGCAGAAGATAAGGGACACGATTCTGGAGTCGCGGCTGTCGCCCAAGACGCTGTACGTGGATTTGGAATCGGCGCCGGAGATCGACCGGCTGCTGCTGGTGGAGCGGCATTTGATCAGCCGGCCGCACAAGGACGCGCAGGGCGCGCGCGGGGTGGCGGTGGGGGAAAACGAAACGCTGGCGATCATGGTCAACGAGGAGGACCATCTGCGCATCCAGGTGCTGCGGAGCGGATTGCAGTTGGAGGAGGCGTGGGAGCAGATCAACGCGGTGGACGACCAGTTGGAAGCGTCGCTGGATTTCGCGTTCAACGCGAGGTTCGGCTATTTGACGGCGTGCCCGACGAACGTGGGGACGGGACTTCGGGTGAGCGTCATGCTGCATCTGCCGGCGCTGAAGCTGACGAGCGAAATCGAAAAGGTATTCCGAGCGGCGAAGGAGATGCGTCTGGCGGTGCGGGGATTGTACGGGGAGGGAACCGAGGCGACGGGGGATTTCTACCAGATTTCCAATCAGACCACGTTGGGCAAGAGCGAGGAGGAGATCATCGGGGATTTCAAGCACGTGGTGATCCCGAAGATCATTGATTACGAACATCACGCGCGGAGGGCGCTGCTGAGCGAGCGGCCGGTGGCGCTGGACGACAAGGTTTTCCGGGCGCTGGGGCTGCTGCGTTCGGCGAGGCTGATGGAGACGGAGGAGACGCTGACGGCGCTGAGCCACGTCCGACTGGGGGTGAACCTGAAGCGCGTGAAGGACCTGGACATCAACAAGGTGAACGAGCTGTTCCTGCTGACGCAGGAGGCGCATTTGCAGAGAATCCTGGGGAAGAAGCTGGAAGGGGATGCGCGGCGTGCGGCGCGGGCGGAATTCATCCGGCAGAGGCTGGGGGAATAGAAGAAGTGCAAGTTGCAAGTTGTCAGTGCAAGTGAAGACAAGAATAAGATCAACTTGCCACTTGCAACTTGGAACTTGTCACTCCTCCCGCGGGAGCGGGAGGGGGGCTGAAGCGGCGGAAAAACCGGCGGATGCGCTTGCGGCCCAGACGTACAAAATCCATCAAGAAAATGAGGATCAGATTGGCATCGCCCCAAGGGATGTCGGTGGTCAGGGCGCCGCTGAACCATTTGGCTAATCCGAGCAGGTCCTTCTCGCTGATACACCTTCGAATGTCCTGGGGAAACATGTGGATGAGGGGGCGGTCGCCGGGGCGCAGACTCGGGCGTTGAACGGTGAACCGGTCGTGGAGAAAATCGGCGAGGGCGCGTTCGTAGTTGACGTGGACGTGCCTGGCAAGATGGTAGGTGGCGATGGTTCGGCCGTTGAATTCGATGACGGTGAATTGGCCGGTGTGCCGGTCGTGAATCCAGTCGAAGCCGCACAGGCCGTGGAAGCCGGTGACGGCGCCGATGTCGGCGGCGATTTTTTCGAGGCGGGGGTCGCAGAAATATTGCCGGATGCAGGAAGGCCCGAATCGGCCGGGCCAGGTTCGGGTGGCGTAGGCGCTGGTGTGGCACATAAGCCGGCCACGGTGATAGAGGGTGTTGGTTTTGCCGACGGAGCCGTGAACCATCTGTTGAATGACGACGGGGCCGGTGTCGGAGAGTTTCTGGTAAACCGGGAGGACGTCGGACTGGTCGGAGACCAGAACGACGCCCGCGCCGGCGCAGTCGACGTCGCGCTTGAAAAAGAGGGGGAATTGAAGGCGTTCGGCGGCGGTTCTGGCGTCGGCGGCGGAGCGGCAGACCCGCATCGGGGGCACGGGGACGCCCGCGGCGACGGCGGCCTCCATGAACGCGGCCTTGCGGAAGATCATATCGGCGCACTTGAAAGGATCGACGGGGAAGACCTGTTGGAGCCATTTTTCCTGGCGGCAAAGAATGCCGGCTTGAAGCGCCAGTTCATCCCCGAAAACAACCCAGGGCGGGTCGGAACCATATTGGGCGACGAGTTTGCTCAGGGCCCTGGCGGCGGAGGGGGGATCGATCGGGCAGGGGATCATGCGTTGGACGAACCGGGAAGCGCAAACCGGGGCGCGCGGATCGCCCAGAAGGGTGACGCGGCAGCCGGCGTGATGGAGCAAGGAGGGGATGCGGGCCAGGCTGAAACGATCTTCCAAGGCAACGAGAATTGCCTCGCGGCGAGTGCCTCCCTGCATTTGAGATTGCCAAGACGACATATATCCGTTTTCGGCTGGTGGCGGAATGCCCTTGCGATAGCGATGGATGACCGAAGTCGAAAGAATTAACGGCGTTATTCCCTTGGGAAATCTTCTCGATTTGAGAGGATAAGTCCAGCAAATGAGGCCGCCGGGGACATTCCCAAAACGGGGAAAACGCATTATCAGACCAATACCAGCGGAAAGAAGGGAATAAAGATCAGCCCGGTCAAGTGCGAAAAAAAATTTGAACCGTGACCAACTTCACAATCTTTTCGTCGTTTAATTGATAGACAAGAAAGTTGGCCAACAGGCTCAGAGGTGACTTTGTAGGGAATTTTGTCGCGCGCCGGGTGTTTTGCCCGATGAGAGGCTTACGGACAGGCATGCGAATTGCTGCCTTGACATGGCGGAACCGACCGCGGCGTGCGTCAGTGGAGCAGAGGCCATGATCACGATCAAGCACTTCATGGATTCGGTGGAGAAAGAAGATGGAAACCGGATATGGGTTGAGCCGATCGGTCTGACCACGGACCTGAAAAAGTGGTGCAAGGTGAACCATACCTTGTGTCACGTTGCGCCGCCGCGTGATTTATGGGATTGGTTTTCCGACCACCCGGATGGGTACGGGTTTTTCCGTGGCCGGTATCACGAATGGCTGAGAAAAAGCCCGTACCGGCCGGCGTTGCAGCAACTGGCGTGCGCGGCGATGCGGGAAAACATCACGCTGCTTCACCAGTCGGAGGATGGGGAACATAATTCGGCGACGGCGTTGTACGAGTTCCTGTCGGAGCTTGAAGCGTACTGCCAGCCGGATTGAGCAGGATCGGCCGCCTTTGGGGGAACACAATCGGGCGCGCAATCGTCAAAGCCCGGCGACGAGTTTCGCCGGGCTTGTTTTTTATTGCCATCCGGCGGCGGCGCCGGCGGAGACATAGTTGCGCATGGGGGTTTACAATGCCCGGCGGCATGACTCTCGAGCAGCAGTTCAAATCCGCCGTGTCGCATCATCAGGCCGGCCGTCTGGCGGAGGCGGAGAGATTCTATCGCCAAGTCCTGGCGCAGCAGCCCGATCATGCGGACGCATTACATCTATTGGGGATGCTGGCGGCACAGGCGGGCCGGTTGGACGCGGGCGTGGAATTCATGCGGCGGTCCATTCGGGTCAGGCCTGATTTCGTCAACGCGCACTACAACCTGGCCATCGCCCTACAGGACAAAGGACAATTTGACGAAGCGATCGCTTCCTACCGTCGGGCCATTCAACTCCAGCCTGATTATGCCGAAGCGCACAACAATCTGGGCATCGCGCTGACGCGCATGGAGCAACTGGAGGAGCCCATCGGCTGCTTTCGCCGTGCCATTCGGCTCAAGCCCGGCTACGCGGAAGCGCACTACAACCTGGGCAACGCCTTAAGGGGCAAGGGGCAACTTGACGAAACCATCGCTTCCTATCGACAGGCCATTCGGCTCAGGCCCGATTTTGCCGAAGCACACCACAATCTGCTCTACACCCTTCATTATCATCCCGGCTACGACGCCAGGACGATCTATGAGGAGGCCCGCCGCTGGAACCGACAGTACGGCGAGCCGCTCAGGAGATTCATTCGGCCGCACGCCAACAACCGCGACCCCGATCGCCGTTTGCGCATCGGATACGTGTCCGCGGACTTTCGCTTACATTCCGTGAGTTGGTTTCTCCTGCCGCTGTTCCGCCACCACGATCATGGCGCTTACGAGATCATTGGCTACTGTGACGTGGCGAATGGCGACGGGATGACGGATAGTCTGCGCGCCTGTGCCGATGGATGGCAAAATATCGTCGGGCGCAGCGACGAACAGGTGGCGGACAAGGTCCGGGAGGATGGGATCGACGTTCTGATCGACTTGGCCGGTCATACCGCGGGCAACCGCCTGCTGGTCTTTGCGCGCAGGCCTGCGCCGGTGCAGATCAGTTATCTCGGTTATCCGGGAACCACGGGTTTGTCGCAAATAGATTACCGTCTGAGCGACTTTCTTGCGGATCCGCCGGGTCAAACGGAGTTGCTGCATAGTGAAAAACTGTGGCGGTTGCCGGTGTGCAACTGGTGTTACGGCAAACCGGATGGCGCCCCCCCGGTGCGGCCCTTGCCGGCAGGCGCGGGCGGGCCGATCTGCTTCGGGACATTCAACAATTTCGCCAAGGCGTCGCCGGCCATCATGGATTTGTGGGCCGCGATTCTGATCGCGATGCGTTCATCCCGCCTGATCATCAAGTCCCGGGGTCTGGCCGAGGAAAGCGTCCGGCGGCAAATAAAGCAAGACTTCGCGTCGCGCGGGGTACAGGCGGAACGGCTGGAAGTGCGTGGATTTCAGCCGGACGTCATTTCACACCTCGAAGTCTACAATCAGGTGGATATCGCCCTGGATACGTTCCCTTATCATGGTACGACGACAACCTGCGAGGCCTTGTGGATGGGCGTGCCGGTGGTGACGCTTGCAGGCCCCGCGCATGTTTCGCGCGTGGGGGTGAGTTTGCTGAGCAACATCGGCTTGCCGGAACTGATTGCCCAGAAACCGCAGCAGTACGTTCAGATCGCCACGGACCTGGCCAATGATTTGCCGCGGTTGGCCGAACTGCGCCGGACGCTGCGTGCGCGGATGCAGGCGTCGGCGCTGATGGATGCCCCGCGTTTCGCCCGCAATGTTGAAGCGACGTACCGGCAGATGTGGCGGAATTGGTGCCAGCAGCGCGGAAATTCGAGTTTACAATGCCCGGCCCGATGACCCTTCAGCAGCAACTCGAATCCGGCGTGTCGCATCATCAGGCCGGCCGCCTGGCGGAGGCGGAGAGGATATACCGCCAGATTTTGGCCCAGCAGCCCAATCATGCGGATGCATTACATCTGTTGGGAGTGCTGGCCTTACAAGTGGGCCGGTTGGACGTATCCCTGGATTTGATCCGGCAGGCGATCACGAATTGTTCAACCAAAGCACCTTATTACAGTAACCTCGGCAACGCCTTAAAGGACAAGGGGCACCTTGACGAGGCCATCGCTTCGTATCAGCAGGCCATTCGGCTTAAGCCGGATCTTGCCGAAGCGTACAGCAATCTCGGCAACGCCTTGAGGCACAAGGGGCAACTTGACGAGGCGATCGCAGCCTGTCAGCAGGCGATTTGGTTGAAGCCCGATCTTGCCGGGGCGCACAACAATCTGGGGACCGCCTTAAGGCACAAGGAGCAACTTGATGAGGCGATCGCTTCCCATCGGCAGGCCATAAGGCTCAAGCCTGATTACGCCGCAGCGCACACCAATCTCGGAAACGCCTTCAAGGACGGCGGACAACTTGACGAGGCCATCGCTTCCTATCGGCAGGCCATTCAGAACAAGCCTGATCTTGCGGAAGCGCACAGCAACCTGATCGTCGGTGTCCATTATCATCCCGGCTACGACGCCAAAATGATCCATGAGGAGGTCCGCCGCTGGAATCAACTGCACGCCGAGCCGCTCGGGAAGCTTATCCAGCCACACCACAACGATCGTGATCCCGAACGTCGCCTGCGCATTGGGTATGTCTCAGCCGATTTTTTCGA
>JBEKIV010000228.1:0-6856 GCA_050011595.1 Tepidisphaeraceae bacterium | reverse complement strand
AGCGTTTCGGAATCCATGCCGCGACCATTATCGGCGATCATGACTTCGACTACGCGGGGTTGTTTGATTCTTCCTGGGCCGTCGTTCTCCGTTTCAACTGTGATGAATTCGATCGCGACTGCCGTCGCCTGTGCCTGAATCGAGTTGTCGATGAGTTCAGACAGCGCGCTGTCCGTACCCTTGTAACCACTGTCGCGGGTTGCCTCGATGAACCGATCCTGGCGAACGATGCTGTAATCTGTGGACATGGCCACACATTCCTTTCTGCCCGACGTGAAGCCGAGCTACGGAACACTTTGCCGTGCGGAACACCCGCACTGACGGCTCTTACTCCGCGCAGACCACCTGCGCGGTAGGTAGAGGGCTAAATTGTGCGAGGGGGATCGGATCGAGCGATGATCCTGAAACTGCTAAAGCCGCCCGCTATCGCCTCGACATTTAGCCGAAGCGCGATCAGCCTCGCGAACTTCCAATATGCATGACCCTGGCTGACCTGTCAAGTCTGTGATCGAATTTTGCGCCGCGCCGGCACGACCGCCGAAAAAAATCCAAATTTTCCCCTTGCAATTTGAACACGAGTTAGGTATATGTTAAGGCTTGGTGGGGCTACCTCTACACCCAAATTCCGAGGACGGATTTATGATCCCATCCCGCATCCGTTACTTTCGGTCTCCTGCTCTGCTGCTCCACTGCTCAACTTTCTCGCGCAGCGGGGGGGGGTGGATGGGACATTTTTGGGCAAAGTGTCAAATTTTCCCCGGCCGTCAGCCCCGAAAACCTCGTTTCCCGGTCGATATCGCGGCTATGCCGCTTTGCCCCGCCTAATGTCCTTTAAGTAGAATGTCCCATGCCATGCCCATCCTCAGCACGACCAAAATGACCGCCGAGCAGTTTCTTCAGCTTGGCGAAGACCCCCCCGGCGTTCGGCTGGAACTGGTGGAAGGAGAAATTGCCGTGAGTCCTAGTCCAACTCCGAGGCATTCATTCGCGGAAATGCGTCTGTGCATCTTGCTTGGCAATCACATCGACGCCAAACAACTGGGAGAGCTGTACCGAGATGTTGATACGGTTCTCAATCGTTTTACGGTGAGACGTCCCGACATCTTATTTTTCTCAAAGGCCCGGACGCATCTTGTCGGCGAAAAAGCCATGGAAGGTCCCCCTGATCTGGCCGTGGAAATCATCAGCCCCAGCAGCGTTGATATTGACCGAACGGATAAATTCGCCCAGTACCGCGACGCGGGGGTGGCTTATTATTGGATCGTCGATCCAATCGCCAAAACCATCGAAGCCTGGCACGTTGAAAACGGCCAATACGTTTCTGTCGGCCAGGGCGCAAATGACCAGACCGTCCAATTGCCGCCGTTTGCCGACCTGTCCATTCCTCTTTCGCGCCTTTGGCGCGACTGAACAAATGCATCCCTTTCAATCTTGGCAAAATCCCCCAAACCCGCTAACTTATAGGTGAAGGAGCACCTTCCGTGGCCATGCAGGAATCCAGCACGCGCAATATTTACGATTTCCATGCGATGTTTTACGACGTGACTTTCGGCCGGCTCGTTCGTCGCCGAATCGCGCGCGGGATTTCGCACATGGCCATCAATCCCGGCGACCAGGTGCTCGATCTGGGCATCGGAACCGGCGTTTCCCTCGATTTCTATCCGCGCCATGCGCGCATCGTCGGCATCGACCTCTCCGGCGGAATGCTCCGCGAATGCCGGAAAAAGCTCCTGCAAAAGCGACTCGCGCCCACCCAGCTTCTCCAGGCCAACGCCCTGGAGCTTCCCTTCCGCGACAACGCCTTCGATCACGTTTTCATCAGCCACGTCATCAGCGTTGTCAGCGATCCCTGCCGGCTCATCACCGAGGCGCAGCGCGTTTCCAAGCCGGATGCGCGAATCGTCATCGTCAACCATTTTCAATCCACCAATCGGTTCATCGCGATGGTCGAGAAATTCTTGTGCCCGCTTTGCACGATGCTCGGCTGGCGCAGCGATTTGCCCTTGCACGATCTGATCCGGCGCACGGGAGTTGAGGTCGATTATCGCTTCAAGCTGGAAAGCATCGATCTGTGGGAAACGGTGGTGATTACGAACAACAAGGATCGCCGGGCTTTCACGCCGCCCGCGGGGGACGGGTGCGTCGCCGCCGAGCGCGAAGTCGCCGCCTGATCGGATGTTTCAGCCTTGATCTCCATCACCTGTGCCGAATGCGGGGAAAGTTTTGAAATCGGCGAGGAGTTCGCCGGGATTACTGAATTCTGTCCCGCCTGCGGCGCGCTCAACGACGTTCCCGATGCCGATGAGGACCCCGGCCCGGACGAGCCGATCGAACCCGGGCCGGCCGCATCCGCTCCCGCTGCGGGTCGCGGCATTCCAGCCGCCCTGTGGTGGACGATTCTTCTCGCCTCCGTCGGATTGTTCGCCGTGGCCTGCGTGCTTCTCTTTTCCGACAATTGGGAGAGCCGTAACGTTCAGGCCCTCGCCGACGCCACCATTCGCGGCGACGTCCTGATGGCCGACGAGGATTACGCCGGCGCCGCCGGCCAATACCGCTTCGTCCTGGACACCGTCGGTCACCGCACGATCGAAAGCGTATTCATCCGCCAGTTGATCGATCGCGCCCGTCGCGGCGAAGCCGAGGCCGAGGACCGCCTTCATGCCTCCCCGACCACCGTCGCATCCACCGTCCCCGCGCCTGCCACGCAGGGCGATCTGGAGATTCACCTTGCCATCAAGTCGTTCCAACGCGACTGCGAAGGTTTCCCATCGTTCATTCGCCGCCATCCCTTGCTCTTCCAGGATGCCAAGGGCAATTGGCGCCGGCGTCAGTTCGTCGTCTGGGACGTGAATTACGATCCCCCCGCGCCATCGGACTCGCCGCGGATTTTATTGCGATACACCTGTGCCTCCCACGTCACCGAGCCGCACCACGATCGCCGGGAGGCCGCCGGCGACGATAATTTCCTGAACGATGAATCCCCCAAAAACGTTCGTTGTCAGACGGAGTTTGAATGGCTCTCGAATCGTTGGCTCATCGCCCGCCACGACGCCGACGCCGAGAAGGACGAGATCGCCGCCGTCGATCTTCGCCTATCGCTCGATGATTTCTACGTTCTGGAGCGGCAGGCATTCCATGCGAATCAGGCGTCGCCGTGATCCTCCGCTGCGCATTTTTGGAGCGACTACCAAAATTCACCACAGAGATCACAGAGGACGCAGAGGACACAGAGACTGAATTTATAGTTTTATCTCTGTGTTCTCTGTGTCCTCTGTGATCTCTGTGTCAGTCTTCTTGTCAGAGGCTTCACCGCCAGCCGAAAGGGATCGCACTATTTCACCGGTCGGGTCGCCGTCTGAGCCAGCTTTTGGGCCTTGGCCAGCGTCTTGGCCACGTCCGGGTCCGGCATCAGCGCGAGCGACCGTTTCAGCATCTCCACCGCTTCGGGGAATTGATGGTTCTGCATATAAAGCATCCCCAGCATGGACTCCAGCCTGCCGGGTTTTTCCTGCCCGTACGGCCCGGCGTGCGGCCGGACCTGCGGCTCGACCTTCATCCATTGCTTCACCACTTCGATCGCTTCGGGAATCCGGCCCAGCAGCGCCAAGTCCTTCGCCCATTGGTCGTATCCATTCGTATCTGTCGTCTCCAGTTGTGTCGCCTTCCGATAGTCACCCATCGCCGTCTCGAGGTACGCATCTCCCTGCTCGGCGAATGCCCTGGCCTGCGAAATCTGGCCCTCCCGTCCGGCCTCGATGGCCCTGAGAAAGCACGGCTTTGCAAGATCGTCCTGATATTCGCCCAATATGATGTAATGGATCGACCGGGTGCCGTTCAGCGAGTAACTATAAAGCGTCTCAGTATCCGTCCATCGCCCGGCCTGCACGAATGACAGCGATCCCAAAACCACAATCACCGCGCAGGTCGCGATTTTGAGCGTGCGGCTTGGGTGCCGATCGAGCCACCATCCAATCGCCAGCGCCATACCCAGCATCGACAAATACACATATCGATCCGCCACCGTCGTGTAATACTGATATGCAAAAGTCCTCAACCCCAGGACCGGCAGAATCCCCAACACGAAAATCAGCCCGGCCACGCTCAATACCTCCCGCTTCATCCGCCAGAGCATCACCGCCAGGGCCACCGGGAAAATCCACGTCCAATAGAGGGGATGATACAGCGCCGGGTCCGTCAGCACGGCCGCCGGGCTACGGCCGTAATCAAACCGCAGTTCGATCGGCAAAACCAGCTTGCCGAGGTAAAACGCCAGGGCATCCAGCGCGATCAGCGGCCTGGCCCATATTGGCCCGCCCACGCCCGGTATAGACTCTTGAATATTGGCCGCGATGACCGTGATGACAATCGCCATGGCAAACCACGGACAGACCCACCAGGCCACGTCGCGCCACGAACGCCGGTAAACCATCCGGTCGATGACCGCCTCGATTGCCGGCACAATCACGGTGGATGGCTTGGAGAGCATCGCCAGGGCGAAAAAAATCGTCGCCAGACAATAATTTTTCCTTCGCTTGGCCTTCGGCGATTCCAGGGCGGCGATATATCGCCAAATGGACAGTAACGCGAAAAATCCGCTCAGCAAGTCCTTCATCGCCGTTGCCCAGGCGACGGCTTCGGTCTGAAGCGGATGCAGGGCGAAGACCAACCCTCCCGCCGCCGCCGCCCAGTCCCCGATTTTCAGCCGGCGGAGGATTTCCACCACCACGCATGCGCACAGCCAATGAACCGCCAGGCTTGCCGCATGGAATATATCCGAATTGAGCGTCGCCCCCAGCAAGTCGGGGCTTTGGACGTGTGCGACGTGCGCCAGTGCCCACCAGAGCGTGTAGACCAGCGGATTGTACATGAAGTTATTGTGCTGGCCTTTCAGGTTCCACTGGTCCAGCAATCCCGCAACCGTATGGCCCGTGATGTTCGGATTTCTGTAAATCAGCGCGCCATCGTCCCAGTCCACGAAATCGTGCGTCACGATCCGGCCAAACACCAGAACGATCGCCAGCAACAACAAAAGACGGATCTGGGTGATTCGCGTCATGACCTGTTGGCGGCGATCACCGCCGCCATTCGCCCGGTGATGCCGCGTTCCCGGCGATGGGAAAAGAATTCATCCCGATGAGTCACCGTGCACCGGTCGGTGGAATCAATGTTGCTCTCGCGCAGCCCGCTGCTGAGCAACTGCATTCGCGCCGCCCGGCGCAAATCCACCGTTGGCTTGCCATCCGGCGTTCGCGCAATCGGCGCCGCGTCTCCGAAAACGTGGATAAACGCCTCCAGGACTTCCGCGCCGACTTCGAACGCCTCGCCAGATATGCACGGGCCGATGGCCGCCAGGATCGTGTCGGCCGCGCCGGCCCCTTTCAGCATTTGCCCCGTCGCCGCGGGAATTATCCCGGCGACAATCCCCCGCCAGCCCGCATGAACCGCCGCCACGATCCGTCCGTCCCCGCTGCAAAGCAACACCGGCACGCAATCCGCCGTGCGCACGGAGATCACCCGGCCGTCCCGGCTCACCAGCGCATCGGCTCTGCGTCCGGTGTCAAAAGCCTTGCCCGCTTCCACGCACGCCACCTCGCAGCCATGAACCTGGTGAACCCGCAATGGCGGCTCATCGCCGCAGCCAATGCTTGACGTCAATCGCGAGTAATTCCCCCAGATTCGATCGTAATCATCCCGCGGGCCGCAGCCGCTTGGGTTCCCCAGGTTGAGCGAATCGAACGGAGCCGGACTTATCCCCCCGATCCGCGTGCTGAACGCATGCCGTACCCCAACCGCATCGAGTTTGGCCGAGGCATAATAGACCACGCCGTTCTTGCCGATTCGCCGCTCAAGCACGATGCCGAGAGTACAAGTGGGAAGTGCAAGTGGCAAGTTGCAAGTACAAGCTTTATGATCTTGTCCTCTTATGCCGCGGCGCGTTCCCAAGGTGGCCGTCTTCCCCGGACAGTTTGATCCGATCACCAATGGGCATCTGGACGTGATCAACCGGGGTGTCCGGCTTTTCGATGAACTGATCGTTGCCGTTGGAATCAATCCGGAAAAGAGCGAGTTGTTTTCCCATGCCGATCGCGTCTCGATGGTTCGCGATCTGCTCAGGGATGTCCCGGGGATTCGCGTTGAGAAATACACCGGTCTGACCGTCGACTTCGTCAAGCGCTGCCACGCCACGGCCATTCTTCGCGGAATCCGCGATGTCTCCGATCTCCACCACGAATTTCGGCTTGCCTTGGCCAACCGGTCCGTCGGCGGAGTCGAAACGGTCTTTATCATGACCGGCGACCAGTATGCACTGACCAGCAGCAGCCTCATCCGCCAGATCGCCTCGCTCGGCGGAGATATTCGCCAGCTTCGGGGCATCCTTCCCGAGCCTGTAATCGAGCGTCTTCTGGCAATTCGGCCTCGAATCAAACGCCTACGCTCTGACCCTGATACCCCAAGCACGTAGCCTTTGCTCAGCATTCCAATTCCCATTGCCTGCCGATGCCTGCAAGCGATTCAATTCGGCATAACTTTCCTTAACCGAACGGGTTATCGTTATTCTCCGGCGAGCGTTGATTCAGGGCAATTTTCTTGACCTGGCGCCATCGCCTCGGCTACACTGAACGTGCAGTTCGTTTGCGTCGAACTGGTTTTTTGTGTTTTTTTGTAATGGCGGAGTTTAGAGAACTTTCCAACTAAGATGATATAGGCGTCCGGCGGTGGTCGCCGGCGCAATTTTCCTATGTCACATTTTACAGATGCATCCGCGATCGATGGGGTCGTCTCCTTTGGGAGTACGATACGGCAATCATATCTATCCTTCCGTACGATCGCTCCCGATGCGCCTTTGGATGTGACG
>JBEKIV010000227.1:0-6885 GCA_050011595.1 Tepidisphaeraceae bacterium | reverse complement strand
TGAAAAAGGGTGGTAAGACGATTATGGGGACGGATCGTTTTTCGCGCAAATGTTCCTAAGTGCGCTGTCAGCGCAGAGTTAACGCAATCGCGCAAAAGGTTGCAAGCTCGCCGGCTACACGGATTGTCAGTGCGTGGCCGCGGCGTGACGGCCAACGGGGATGCGTTTGAGGAAGATTGCCAAGCCGATCATCAGGAACGCGCCGATTCCTAATGCTTTGAAGACGTCAATGTAGGAGAGCATCGCGGCCTGGTTCTGGACGGTTTGGTAAAGGACGGCAACGGCACGATGGGCGGCAACCACGGGATTCAGGCCGTGATGAACGAGCTTGGCGGCTATCGAATTGACGGCGTTGCGATAGGCCCCGGGGGTCAACGTCGAGGAACTGAGCAGGCGGCTCTGGTGGAACTGGGATCGGCGGATGAGCATGGTGTTGGCGAGGGCGACGCCGAAGCTGCCGCCGAGGTTTCGGGCGAGATTGATCAGGGCGGATGCGTTGTTGGTCTTGCCTTTGGGCAATCCGACATAGGCGATGGTGTTGATGGGGACGAAAAGAAAAGCCAGGCCGGATGCCTGGAGGACGCGGGCGCCGGCCAGCGTCCAGAATGGGGCCTGCGTGTCGAAGCGCGTCATTAAGAACAAGGAGCAGCCTTCGATGCACATTCCGATAGCGATGAGCCATTTGGGCTGATAATGGGAGACGAGGTATCCGACGAGGGGCATCATGGCCATGACGGCGAACCCGCCGGGGGAGATCACCAGTCCGGCCTGGGTTGCGGTGTATCCCAACAGGGTCTGAGAATATTGGGGCAGGAGCTGGGTGGTGCCGAAGAGGATGAATCCGACGGCGAACATGGCGAGGTTGGTGAAGGCGAAATTGAACTTTTTGTACAGCGGAAGATCCACCATGGGGTCGGGGGTAATGAATTCCCAGATGATGGCGCCGAGGACGCCCACGACGGTGAGGGTGGAAAAGAAGAGAATGAAATTGGAGGAGAACCAGTCGTTCTCCTGGCCCTTGTCCAGAACCACTTGCAGGGAGCCAAGTCCGATGGCGACCAAACCAAAGCCGAGATAGTCCACCTTGAGTCCGTGTTTGAGGGCCTCTTTTCGCTGAGCGATGGCGTCGGCGGATTCCCGCAAGAGGTAATAGACAAGTCCGAGGCTGAGAATTCCGACGGGGATATTAATGAAGAAAATCCATCGCCAGGAAATGTTGTCGGTGATCCATCCGCCGAGGGTCGGTCCGATGGCGGGTGCGACGACGACGGCGATGCCGTAAACGGCGAAAGCCTGACCGCGCTGGCGCGGAGGGAAGGTGTCGGTGAGAATGGCCTGCTCGCTGGGCTGAAGCCCCCCACCGCCCATGCCCTGGAGGACGCGGAAAAAAATCAGCCACGGCAAGGTGGGAGCAAGTCCGCACAGCAGGGAGCTGCCGGTGAACAGTGCGACGCATAGCATGTAGAAACGCTTGCGTCCGACGACGGAAACAAGCCAGCCGCTAATGGGCAGGACAATGGCGTTGGCGACGAGGTAGCTGGTGAGAACCCAGGTCGCTTCGTCGGGGCTGGCGGCCATTCCGCCGGCGATGTGGACGAGGGAGACGTTGGCAATGCTGGTGTCAAGCACCTCCATGAAGGTGGCCATGGAGACGATGACGGCGATGAGCCAGGGATTTACGGGTGGGCGGGAATCGGGCATCAAGATCACCTGACCTTGATGCTGGGTTCGACCGACATGCCGGGTGAGAGCAGGTGGTCGGAATCATCGTTTTGATTGGCATCCAGTTCGATCTTGACGGGAACGCGCTGGATGATCTTGACGTAGTTGCCGGTGGCGTTCTCCGGGGGAAGGAGCGTGAAACGGGAGCCGGTGCCGTTTTGAATGCTCTGCACCTTGCCGGTGATGTGCCGGCCGGGATAGGCATCGACGCTGACGTCGGCGGGCTGGCCGGGAACGATGTGGTCCAACTGGGTTTCCTTGAAGTTGGCGACGACCCAGACGTCGTACTGGACGATGGAAAACATGGGCTGATCGACCTGGACGTAGGCGCCGGGTTCGACGTCCTTGCGGGTAATGACGCCGTCGGATTCGGCGTAAATTTTGCAATACCCGAGGTTGTTGCGGGCCTGCTGTAGCGCGGCCTGTGCGGCCTGGAGATTTCCCTCGGCGGTCAGGACGGCCATCTGCGCATCGACGAGCTGGGCCTGTGCGGCGGCGATTTTGGCTTTGGCGTCTTCCACCTGGGCGGCGGTGGAACGCTGGGCGGCGACGGCGTTGTCGAGCTGGCGTTTGGACCGGGCCTGCGCGTCCAGGGATTGGAATCGGTCGAGATCGCTCTGGGCGTTTTGGGCGTTGGCCTGGGCAACCTGAAGCCCGGCCTGGGCCTGCTCGATGTCGGCGTGGCCGATGGACACCTGCGCCTGCGCTTGGCGCAATCTGCCTTGGGCGGAGGCTTCATTGCCTTGAGCCTGTGCCAGTGCGGCGGCGTAATCGCGCGAATCCAGTTCGACGAGCAGATCTCCCTTGTTGACCCGGGAATTGTCGTCGATGCAGACGCGCCCAACGATGGCCGACACCTTGGGGCTGACGGCAATCACGTGGCCTTCGATAAACGCGTCGTCGGTCGATTCGTATTGGCGCGCGTGCAGCCAGTAAGCCAGCCCGGCGATTGCCGCGCCGACGGCCAGCACCAGCAGCACGGCCACGGCCAGCGGCCGCTTGAACAGCGGCGGCCGCGGGACATCGCTGGGGCGTCGGCCGGCTTCGAGCGAGGGAGTCTCGTTTTCGTTCACACGGGACATGGCGAACTCGACTATGCCGCTACTATACGCGCGGGATCGGGATTTGGGCGAATTATATTTTTGAACTAAATTGCCCGAACGGATTCGCCGATTTTTGCAAGGACTTTGTAATCTGTAAGCCTACGCACCATGGCCGATAAAAACGCGGAAATTCTGGCGGAAGCCGTTGTCCGAAACACGCCGGCGATCCTGTCGCTGCCGTCGGCGGGGATGCTGCGAAACCATAAATCGAGGCTGGTCGGGAATCTGGAAGGCGGAATACTTGTCCAAGCGCCCGCGAACGAAGCACCCCTGATCGCCGAATTGATCCGGAACCAGACGCCTTGCGGCATTTCGCTTCGGAGCGGGGTGAGGAAAGTGGTATTCACCTCCTCCATCCGCCGCGTTGAACGGGGCTGGCAAATCAATGACGACTTGTTCGTCGATGCCCTGCTGCTGGAATTTCCCAAGCAGATCAAAGCGTCGCAAAAGCGGTCGGACTATCGGGTGGAAATTCCGCGGGATACGAATATTTCCCTTCGGGTCTGGAGATTGGGCCCGTGCGATGAGCTCAAAACGGAGCCCTCGCCGGGGACGGAGGTGAAAGCCGAAATCCGCGACCTCAGCACGGGTGGAGTGGGCGTGACGCTGGTTGGCCAGGACGGGCAATTGCCGAAAATCTGCATGGAGGACCGGCTTGCGGTGGAGTTGAAATACGACGGGCAAGCCATGGTCCTGGAAGGCTGGATGCGCTCCCCCAACGCGGCGCCGCAGGGCGACAAGATCGTCACCGGGATTCAGTTCAAAAAGCTCCAGGAGGATATGGAAGGCCGGCAGAAGCTGGCCCGACTGGTGCGGATCGTCGGGGAACTTCAGCGTAAGCAACTGCAAATGGGGCGGAAGGAATTGAGCGGAGCGGCTTGATGACCGCTAGAGCGCATTTTCCTGCTGCACAATGACGTCGTAAATTTCCTGGGCGGATTTGGCCTGGGTGAGGGCCTGGCGGAATTTGTCGCTGGTCATGAGGCGGCTGATCCGGGCCAGGGCGTGGATGTGCGGTCCGGTCTTGTCGGGCGGGGAGGTAAGAAGCCAGATCAGGTTCACCGGCCTGCCATCGATGGCCTGGAAATCAATCGGCGTCGTCAGCTTGCCGATCGCCATCACCAGTTGCGAAGTGCCGGAGCATTTCCCGTGCGGAATCGCCAGGCCGTTGCCGATTCCGGTGGTGCGAGTCATCTCCCGCTCGAGCACGGCATTGAGAACGGCGGTGGCATCCTGAATCTCCCCGTTTTTTGCCAGCAGGGCGACCAATTCACCGATGGCCTGGTTCTTGGTCGCGGCCTGCATCGGCATGAGGATGTTCTGGGGCTTGAGAATCTCGGTCAAACGCATTTCAAAACTCCGGTGCTGACAGATTAGCTGGACTGCCAATGACCCCGCGCCGGCGGTTTGGGCGCGAAGGCGGAATCGTACCGATGGCAAACCGGCGAAGCAATGAGTCACGGCGGAAAAGATTGGGTGTGGCGCCTGATTGTGGCGGAGGCGATCAATGCGGAATGCCGAATGCCGATTGCCAAATGCCGAATGAAAGAAGAAGCGACTGCGTTACTTTCATTCGGCATTTGGCAATCGGCATTCGGCAATATCCGCCAGGCCCATTTGCCACAAACAAGCGTTACACCCAAATGATTTACCGCGCCCGCCTGCCGATCAGGCCCGCCGCCAGGCAAATGGCGGCGCAAAGCCAGAAAAACCAAAGTTCGATCCGGGCCGGGTCCTGAAAATCGACGCGATGGGGATGGTTGGGGTTGTTGGCGGCGAAGTCGATCAGGAGCTTTATGCCGATGAGCAAAACCAGCAGGTACGCGCTGCGATGAAGCCGGGGAAAGCGGCCGAGGATTTTCGCGATGGCGGCGGCGGCGAAACGCATCATGACGATGCCAAGCATTCCACCGACGGCGATCACCCAGAATTTGGGGTGGAACATGGTCTTCGATCCGGGCGGGGCCGGGCCGACCAACGCGACGGCGGCCAAGATCGAATCGGCCGCGAAGGCCAGGTCCGTCAGTTCGATGGCGGCCAGGGTGCGCCAAAACCCCCGGCCCATGAGCGACGGCGAATCGTTCGACGGCGTCTCGGCTTTCTTTCGAAGGAAATAATCGACGGATATCCCCATGAGATAGAGCCCGCCAAGCAGTTTGAGGATCGAAAACCGCAGGAGGATGGCGGCGGCCGCGATGGCCGCCAGGCGCAGAAGAAGTCCGCCGATCAGGCCGTAGGACAAGGCCTTCATCCGCAAGGGCGGCTCGACGCGTTGGGCGAGCACGCCAAGGACCAGGGCGTTGTCGATGGAAAGCAGGCCCTCGAGCACCACCAGGAAACCGACGGTTGCCAAATCGCCGGGAGCAAAGGTTTGACCGAACATTCCCGGCAACTTTCTTCAGGTTCCAAATAGCCGATCCCCGGCATCGCCCAGGCCGGGAAGGATGTATCCCTTTTCGTTCAATTGGCGGTCAACGGCCGCGCAAAAAATGGGAATTTCCGGATGCTGACGATGCAGGGCGGCGATGCCCTCCGGAGCGGCGACGAGACAGACGAATTTCAGGCTGGTGACGCCGGATTGTTTCAGGACCTGCACCGCCGCCAGGGCGCTGCCGCCGGTGGCCAGCATCGGATCGATCAACAGCACCTCGGTGGATGCGATGTCGGGGGGAAGCTTCTGGTAATAGGAGACCGGCTCGAGGGTTTTTTCATCGCGATAAACGCCCAGATGCCCAAGGCGGGCATCGGGAAGCAGCCGGAGAACCCCTTCAGCCATTCCCAGCCCCGCCCGCAGGATCGGCACGAGCGTGACCCGCCGGGCCAGCACCCGACCGGTCATCCGCTCCATCGGGGTCTGCACGGGCTTGGGCGTCGTCGGCCAATCCCGCGTCACTTCGTAAACCATCAGCGAGGCGATCTCATCGAGCAGCGCCCGGAATTTGCGGTGATCGGCGGTGTAGTCGCGCAATTCCGTCAGCTTGGTCTGGATGACGGGATGATCGATGAGAACGACGTTCCGCAATTGCATCGTCAAACGGCCCCTTTCCGGAAATCGCGGCCAAGGTATTGTCGCGGATTTGTTGGCGAACGCCAGAGCGGCCGGAGGACCGGCCGGCTCAATTTCGAGATGGAGCCGGCCGGTCCTCCGGCCGATCTTCGGCGCCCGATAGCTAAGACACATCCATTTTCCAACGCCAAGGCGCATAGGCGTTCGTGATACAATGTGGTGGTGAAACGCCGCCTTGGCATTGCGATTACTTGAGCATTCCCGCCTTCTGGGCATAAGGGAAAAGCCCTCCCGCTTCGATGATCGGCAGCACGTCGCCCAGCGGACGAAGCTCGTGACGCTGGTTCAGCGTTTTGTTGATGACGATGCCCTTGTCCAGGTGAATCTCCAGTTCATCGCCGGTGCGGATTTTCTCGACGAGTCGCTCCTTGGATTCCAGGGGAATCAGGTATCCGCCGTTGACGCTGTTGCGGAAGAAGATGCGGGCGTAGAACTCGGCGATGACGCAATGGCAGCCGGCCTCGGCCAGGGCCAGGGGGGCGTGCTCGCGGCTGGAGCCGCTGCCGAAATTCTTCCCGCCGATCACGATCCGGTAATCGCTCTTGAATTCGTTGGGTCGGACAAAACGCAGATGGCCGTCCGGCAGGCCGGCCTGGCCCTCGGGAACGCTGCTCATCGCGTACATGCCGAAGTATTTGCGCTCCTCGGGAATGCTCGGATTGTACGAGAGATATTGCGCGGGAATGATCTGGTCGGTATCGACGTTGTCGCCCAGGACGTAGGCTTTGCCGGTGATGACGTTCTGCATGAGGTCTCCGCTAATGAGAATGAATTGTAACACGAGGGGGTGAGGGAACCCAAATTCGAAACTCGAAATTCGAATGACGAATCAAATTCGAATGACCGAAATTCGAAACCAAGCCGTTTCGTCATTCGAATTTCGAATTTGATTCGTCATTCGAATTTCCCTGGTGGCCCGTGATAATTGAAATGCCGCCTTTGATCGGTTAAGATAGAGGGTGTTGCGGCGATGGATCGCCGTCGTGTGGGCTT
>JBEKIV010000226.1:0-6903 GCA_050011595.1 Tepidisphaeraceae bacterium | reverse complement strand
GAGCAGCCTGCTTCCCAGCCCGATCGCACCAGCCCCGCCAACGCAACATCCATAGACGAAATCATCAAGGCTATCGAACCTTCAAAAGGATTCGGCCAGATTCAAACCGCCGAATTTCGTCGCTGGGGACGTCGGGTGTTTGCGTTATGGTATTGCCCGTTTTCCGGGCGCGGGGACTGCTTTTTATTTGCCTATTACTACGATTACCCCAAGGAGCAGTGGACGCGTTTCATCGCTCGGCTGGTACCCACGGGTGGGGACCTCTCGGCTGAAATGCCTCCCGGGGAGGAACTGATAGTCCGAGATGGCGACGGAAAGGTGGCGGTTAAGGAGTCTGTGGCGACGTTTCCGCGGAAAATCGAGTAAGCCCGCTCAAAAGGCAGAGTCACAAGATATTAGCCTGCGGCAGGCGAGGTGCCGCGTTTAATCGACGGCCAACCACTGCCCGTGCAGAGTCAGAACGCCCCCGCCTTCAAACCAACCCCATTTGCTTCACAGTCTTCAGGCTAATCGCCAAGCTCTCGAACGGGTCGCGCTGGCAGATGTCCTGTTCGATGATGTACCACTCCACGCCGGCCTTGCGGCAGGCTTTCAGAATCGCCGGCCAATTCAGGTTGCCTTCGCCGATCTCGGCCATTAGCTGCGCCTTGTCCGAACCGATGGCCATATCTTTTAGATGGACGCAGGGAATCCGTCCGGCGACTTTCTCGATCCATGCGGCCGGATCGCCGCCGCCGTGCTGAATCCAATAGGTGTCGATCTCCATCCAAATCTCGGGCGAGAAATGATCTAGCAGAGTCTGTAGGGCCACCTTGCCGTCGAAGCGGGCCATCTCGTGACTGTGATTGTGATATCCCACCCGAATGCCCGAACCACGGAATTTGGCCGCGACGGAGCTGAGCGATTGGGCGAACGCCGGCCAATCCGCCGGCGTCGGATTATTCGGAAAGAACCCCGCGGTCGCCGTGTATTTGCAGTTCCAAAGATGGTGCTCCTCAATCACTTGGGCCGTTTCATCCCGCATCCGATCCAGCGAAACGTGCGTAGCGCAGCACGCCAGACCCTCTGCCCGCAAAATCCCGGCAAGCTCTGGAGCGTCGATCTTACCCAAGGCCGAAAACTGAACGGCGTCATATCCCATTTTCTTCACCCGCTTCAGCGTCGCCGCAATATCGCGCGGCGTCTTGGTGAAGTCGCGAAGCGTATACATCTGCGCCGCTATCGTTGAAGGCATACATCCGTCCTTCGAAGCCCCGGATGTACATCCGGGGCTACCGTTTTGCACCAATCGCTTCGTTTGCTAACATACCGTTCGGCAGCCGCGAATTGAAGCATGAAGGGATCGCTACCGCCGATGACTTATTGTTTGGGAATCGTCACGAAAGCCGGACTGGTGATGGCCTCCGACTCCCGGACCAACGCGGGATACGACCAGGTCAACACCTGCCGGAAAATGTACACCTTCGTGCAGGAAGGTGAGCGCGTTTTCGTCCTGCTGGCCAGCGGCAGCCTGTCCTGTACTCAATCCGTCATTACTCTGCTCAGGCGGAATTTCGACAAGGGAGAGGGCTTGGCGCAGGCGACGTCGATGTACGATGCCGCCCGGGTGATCGGCGTCGAAGTCCGGCGCGTCGCCGAAATGGATCGGCCGGCCCTGGAGCGCGACGACTACAAATTCAACGTCCATTTCCTGCTCGGCGGCCAGGTCGTCGGCGAGCCGCCGACTCTTTTCCTCATCTATCCCCAGGGCAACCCTCTGCAGGCCACGGAAGAATCGCCGTATCTTCAAATCGGCGAAACCAAATACGGCCGGCCAATCCTCGACCGGGGAATCCGCTTTGAAAAAACCACCCTGGAGGAAGCCGCCAAATATGCCCTGCTTTCCCTCGACTCGACGATGAAATCCAACGTGACCGTCGGCCCGCCGATCGATCTGTTGGCGTATGAAACGGACCAGCTCTCGATCACGCATCAACGCCGGTTTTTGGCGGACGATTCGGACTTGATGAAGATCGGCCAGCGCTGGCAACAGGCCCTGCGCGTGGCCGTCGCCAAGCTGCCGAACATCCGATTCGCGGTTTCTTCCAAATTGACGGAGAAAGCCCCGGCACAAGATTCGATCCAACTGGTGGAAACCCCGGCCGCCGACACCGCGGCGGATACTCAGCCGCAGCAGGAAGCGCCGCCCGCGGCGCGCGTCACCAAGCCGCCCGGAGAAGACTAGTCGCGGAATACGCGAAATCCGAAATCCGAATGACGAATCAAATCCGAAACCCGAATGACCGAATGAAAGCCAATTCGGATTTCGTCATTCGGAATTGATTCGTCATTCGGATTTCGGATTTCGGATTTTGCGTCGTGGATTTTTCTAATTCCAGACAACACCAGGAACCCCAATGCCCCCCGACCTCCCCCAACGTTCACTCCTCCGCAAGCTCGATGAGATGCGGCAGCGCTACGACTCGCTCCAGGAGTCGATGAACGATCCGGCCGTGCAGGGCAATGCTCAGAAGCTGGTCGCCGCCAGCAAGGAGGCCGGAAAGCTCGAGCCGGTCGTCAATCGCTTCAAGGAATACCAGACGATCCTGCGGACGATCCGCGAACTGGAGGAGATGGCCGGCAATTCGGCCGACGCCGAGATGGCCCAGCTTGCCGTGGCGGATTTGCCCGAATCGCGCCGGCGCGCCGGCGAGTTGCTGGAATCCCTGAAGGACGAACTTCTCGCCGCCGAGGACAACGCGGTGGACTCGTTCTTCCTGGAAGTCCGCGCCGGCACGGGCGGCGAGGAGGCGGCGCTCTTCGCCCGCGATCTGTACGAAATGTACCGGAAATACTGCGAGGCCAAGGGCTATCGCTTTGAAGTCAGCGACCTTTCCGTCAGCGACCGCGGCGGATTCAAAGAGGTCATCGTCAACATCCGCGCCCGCGGCGCCTTCCGGCGTCTGCGTTTCGAGGGGGGCGGACATCGTGTCCAGCGCGTCCCGGAAACCGAGGCCCAGGGCAGGATCCACACCAGCGCCGCCACCGTGGCCGTCCTGCCGGAACTGCCCGACGTGAAGATCGACGTCAATCCGAAGGACGTCGAGGAATTTGGTTGCCGCGGCGGCGGCCCCGGCGGTCAGAACGTCAACAAGGTCGAGACCGGCTGGCGAATCCTGCACAAACCCACCGGTTTGCAATTCAAGATGACCGAGCACAAAAGCCAGACCCAGAACAAGGAGCGCGCCTGGGCGCTTTTGCGCGCCACTCTCTACGAGGCCGAGCAGGCCAAGCAACACGCCGCCGTCACCTGCGCACGCAAGGCCATGATGGGCAGCGGCGACCGTAGCCAGCGCATCCGAACCTACAACTTCCCGCAAAACCGTTGCACCGATCACCGTCTTGGCGGCGAAGCCGGCGGGGAAAAGAATTTCAATCTCGACCAGATCATGCAGGGGCTGCTGGACCCGCTCCTGGATGCACTGCTGGAATTGGATAAGCGGCAGAGGCTGGAGAATCTGTAGCCCGCTGCGCGGTCATTTGTCATTGGTCATTTGTCATTTGTCATTTGAGTTTCCGCATGGCGAGCCCGCTCTTTTCCGGTACAATGCCACTCATGGCAAAGGCACCGAAACCAACCAACTCACAGTCTCCCGCCAAAAAGAAGTCCGAGCGGAAATCCGCCGCCGCATCCGCGGGTTCGCCGCTGGTCGATCCGGCCTCCTCCGCCGCCGCCGCGGCGGCACTCGTCGGGCAAAAGGTCGCCCCCCCCGCTTCCGCCGCCGGACCCAAAACAGAGTCCAGCAGCTTTCGTAATCTCAAGGACTCGCTGACGAAACCCCACTCCCAGACCATCGGCGGCGTTCTCGACAAGATCGCCCCCAGCTCCCAGAAATGGATCGGAGGTCCAACCCAGGGCGGCAAGCAAGTCGGCCACAACCAAACCTTCGGCGCCGACGTCGCCCGCAAAAACGTCCCACGCCGAACCGCCGGTTAGCCCAAGTCCTTGGTATCCGTTTTGTCGAGCGCATCGTGTGCCTTCCTGTTGCTTGCGTCAACGCGGCGTGATGGACGTTGAGCGCCGGCTGCCGCTTGTGCACCTCAGTCCCATTCCTTACGCACCCCAAGTTATGCTTCGAGCATTGCTAATAGCAACTGGCGCAACTTGTGGGCCTCTTCGGCGTCGCGCGATTGGCTTTTCCGGCGTGGATCGAAATTGATCGTTTGCATGCCAAGGTCCCGGGCCGGGGCAATGTCCAATTTCGGATCGTCTCCTATAAATATGGCACGCCCAGCGGGGGTTCCAAGTGCGTCGAGTGCTCTTTGGAAAATCCGATGGTCCGGCTTATGGATGCCGTCCTGCGCAGAATACACGATGGGGTCGAAATAGCATTTGAGTCCGTGATGATCCAGAAACTCCGGTAAGGACGGCGCCCAATTGGAAACGACCGCCATCGGCAACCCGCGGCTGCTCAGCTCATCCAACAAGGGTATCAGGCCGGAAACCGGGCGGTGAAGATTGAAGTACCGTGGCATTACTGCGGCTGCGCTATCAATGGCGTTACGGTCAAAGCGTTCGTCTTCCAACAGCGTCTCAAGCCAATTGCGTTCCGCGGCCCGCTCCTGCTCGATTGTTCGCCATTGCTGCTCTGTGCGAAGAAAGTCGGCATACGTTTGCTCTATGTGCTCGTCCGACAGCCGAGCGTGGTCTATTCCACAACCCGCAAGTCGGCAGCGCACCGATTCCGGCAACGAACAGGCATAATCGACAAGAGTTCCTCCGACATCCCAGAGAATGGCTTGGCAATCGGCTATCATCATCATTCAGTGTAATAGTCCTGCGTATCCATCACACGACCTGCATCACTTCCAGATCAAGAATTGTTCTCGGATCGAAATCAATCCGCTGTTCGAACGTGCCGGTCAATCCCGCGCGGCCCAGGGCGATGATCCAGCCCTCCTCGACGATCAACTCTTCGATGACTCGTCCGCCGGCCAGGGTGGCCCGGCAGACGGCGGTGTATTTGCGTTTCGGCGCGCCATTTTCCGCCAGAAATTTCCGCCATTCTTCCGGCAAAACCTTGGCCAGCCGATTTCGGGGAGGTATGCGGGCGTGCATGGAACGTGTTATAATACAATTCAATGGCTTCCATCGCCGCATCACGCCAATCCCAGGTCACCGGCGAGCCGGCCTGGGAAATTGCCCGGCTATTCCCAAACCAGGGACATTGGTCGGTGGAGGAATACTTGGCCCTTCCCGGCAATCACCTCGTCGAATTCTCTCACGGAAACGTCGAGGTCCTTCCTATGCCAACAGAATTACACCAACGTATTGTTGCATTCCTATACGAGGCCATTGTGGCCTTCGTGCGGCCCCAGGGGTTAGGGATGGTACTGTTTGCACCGCTCCGAATCCGTCTGGACCCCAACAAAATCCGTGAACCGGATATCGCGTTCATGTTCAAATCAAACGCGAGACGGCGTGCCAATGAATTTTGGGATGGAGCGGATTGGGTGATCGAAGTGGTCAGCAATGACGATCGCCGCCGCGATCTGGAGATCAAGCGATTCGAATACGCGCGGGCTGGAATACCGGAATATTGGATCGTCGATCCGATGAATTCAAAAGTCATCGTGCTGTCGCTTCAAGAAGATCATTATGTCGAGATCGGCGTATTCAACGCCGGTGAACAGGCGGAATCATCCGTCGTCAAGGGGTTCGTGCTGGACGTTGGCCAGATGTTCGCTGCCGCCCGCGAATAATAGGTGGCTGACCAAATAATCGGTTAATCCGGCTCAGCGCCGACAGTTTCGTTCACCTCATCCGCCGCATTCTCGGCCGGCCAGACGCCCGCACCGTCGCCGACGTACCACCTGTCCAGCACCGCCTGCCAATCGCGCAGGCTGTGCACCTGAATGAAATCCCGCTTCACGTCCTGGGCCAGGGGATGGAACCGGCTGTACTTGATCCCCATCTTGCGCATCCGCCGGGCGGCCAACGATTCGCCGTGAATCTGTTGCGCGATCTGGAAATGCTCCGCCAGGGCCTGGCGCTGCGCAAGAATCGTCGGCGGAAGAATCTCGGCGTTCGGATTTGCCAGCAAGCGCTGGGCATGCTCGAAAATCCAGGGGTTTCCGATCGCTCCCCGGGCGATCCAGACCATATCCACGGCTGTTTCACGATACATCCGCACGGCGGCGGCGGCGGTGAAAACGTCGCCGCTGCCGAGGATCGTTTTTTGCGGATATCGCCGCTTCAGCATGACCAAGAACGGCCAATGCGCCGAGCCGAGATATTTCTGCTGGACCGTCCGCGCGTGAACGCGCGCGGCGGCGAAGCCCAACGACCAGCCCCGTTCGACGATCTCAAAGAATCGATCCTCCGCCTCGGCCGAATCGTCGAATCCCCGGCGCAGGCTGACGGTGAGGGGAAAATCGCCCAACCGATCGCGCACGGCCCGCATGACGGCCACGGCCCGGACGACGTCGGTCAACATGTGTCCGCCGCGGGCTTTGTTCTTGATCTTCTTCACCGGGCAGGCGAAGTTCAGATCGATCACGTCGTACCCCGCCCCCGCCAGTATCCCCGCCGCCCGCGCCATCGTTTCCGGTTCGCTGCCGATGATCTGCCCGGCGACGGGATGATCCTCGTCATTGATGTCGATGGAATTTCGCAGACCTTGGCCGCCGTTACAGAGAATGACGTCGAGCAACGCCTCGGTGACGGCGTAGGGACAGCCACGGCGACGGGCGACAAGCCGCATGGCGCGGTCGCTGTATCCGGCCAGGCCGGCCTGGCAAAAAGGAGTGGGAAGGGTGATGGGGCCGAGGTGCATGGGAGACTTTCATTTCGACGTTGAGCGTTGAGTGTTGAGTGTTGAGCGTTGCATTAATTCTGAATTGAATGCAACGCTCAACACTCAA
>JBEKIV010000225.1:0-6945 GCA_050011595.1 Tepidisphaeraceae bacterium | reverse complement strand
GCTTCGCAAACACGATCTGGTCACCATCGTCATCCGCGAAAACAGCCAGTTCGCCTCCAACGACACCACCGATTTGAAGCATTCCAATGACTTGGACGCGATTATCGACAGCTACATGATGCTCGGCGTTCAAGGCGGCGGCCCCACCCTCATGGAGCATGCGCCGGTCACCCCCATCGAAATGAAAACCAGCGGCCAGCGCGACTTCAAGGGCACCGCCGCCCTCGAACGCGACGACTCCTTCACCGGCCGGATCACCGCCGAGGTCATCGACGTCAAGCCCAACGGAACCCTCATTCTTCAGGCCACCGAGGAGATCAAAACCGACGAGGAAGAGCAGCGGGTCACGCTTCTCGGCACCTGCCGCGTCGACGACATCACGCCCGATAACACGGTCCTGAGCAATCAGATATACAACCTGTCTCTGAACAAGCAGCACAAGGGCGCCGTGAAGGACACCGGCACCCGCGGCATCTTCACGAGATTATTGGACTGGATAAATCCGTTCTGACGATGGTTATAGGGCGTTGTGACGATGTCGATTCGCTTTTCAATCCCGATTTGGGTGATCTTCCTCGCGGTGATCGCCTTCCTGGCGGCGCCCGCGGACGCCGTCAAGATCGCGGATATCACCCGCATCGGCGGCGAGCGAACCAATATTCTGACCGGCCTGGGACTGGTTTACGGACTCAAAGGCACCGGCGACGGCGGCGGCTTTACGCCTGCCATCGCGCCCCTGCGGTCCATGCTTTCCAAGTTCGGCGATCCGACCACCGTTCAGGAACTCAAAGATGCCGCCAACGTCGCCGTGGTCATGGTCACCGCGACGGTCCCCGCGGCGGGGGCCCGCGACGGGGATCATCTCGACGTCCACGTCTCCAGCGTCGGCGCCGCCGCCAGCCTGCACGGCGGCCGGCTGTTTGTCACCCCCATGCAAGGCCCATTGCCCGGCGGCCCGCTGCTGGCGCTGGCCGAGGGGCCGGTGACCATCGAGGACCCCAGCACACCCACCGTCGGGGTCATCCGCGCCGCCGCCGGCGGGGCGGTCATGGAAGCCGACCTTCCCGCACGGGTCGTCGACGCCAGCGGCCGTTTCACCCTCATCCTCGACGAATATTCCTCCAGTTGGGGAACCGCCAGCCGAATCGCCAAGATCATCAACGATTCCGAGGCCACCGACGGCGAAACCCTCGCCACCGCGATCGACGGCAAGAACGTCGTCGTCTCCATTCCCGCCGGCGACCGGGAACACCCCGACAGCTTCATCAGCCGAATCCAGCAATTGCCGGTTCAGATGCTCGCCACCCGGGCGCGGGTCACCATCGACCAGAAGACCGGCACGATCATCATGACCGGCGACGTGGAGATCAGCCCGGTGGTCATCAGCCACAACGGCTTGTCGATTTCCACCGTGATGCCCCCGCAGCAGGCCACGCTCCACAATCCGATCGTGACCGAGCATGACGCCATCGCCCTTTCCACCACCGACCAGCCCAACGGAAACCTGGAGGATTTGGTCGCGGCGATGGAGCAACTCAAGGTGCCGGCGCTGGATCGCATCCAGATCATCGAAGAACTTTACAAGACCGGGAAGCTTCACGCGGAGCTGATCGAGGAGTAACCATGAATCCCGCATTCCTCTCATTCCCGACCACGCGACGCGGAGCGTCGCAGCCCATCGTGCTTCACGCCGGCCGCGGCCCGCTCTCCAGACACGACCAACTCATTCAGCAGACCCGCAAATGGGTCGCTCTCTCATTCTTCGAGCCGATCCTCAAGCAGATGCGGGACAGCCCGTTCCACAGCGACCTGCTGGACGGCGGATCGGGCGGCAAGGCCTTCGCCGCGATGTACGACGAGCGGCTCGCCGAACGCATGGCCAGCGACGCCTCGGACTCGCTCGTCAAATCCATCGTCCGTCGGATCGAAGGGAGCCAGGCGTATGCCCGCCACGCCCGCAACAGCATGAATTCCCAGCGCCAGGGCGACGTACGCGCCGGCGCGGAACGCGCGGGCGCCCAGTTCACCGGAGCCGGTCATGTCTCGACCTATTTCTGATCTGGTTTCGATTCTCTCGCAGTCGGTGGCCGAGCATCGCAGGATGCTGGAGCATCTCGATCTCCAGCACGCCGCCATGAAGAAATTCGACCTCGGCGCCATGGCCGATCTGATGCCGCGCCAGGAACTGACGCGCCTGCGGATTGGCGAACTGGAAAACAAGCGTCGGGCGCTGATGCGGCAGATCACCGCGACGCTGAAGCTTGTCGAAGAGCCGCGGCTGACTCGCCTGGCCGAGCTTTTCCCGCAATACGCCGCCGCGCTGCTCAAGGCCCGCCAGGAGCTGCGCGAACTGGCCGCCAAAATTGCCCATCGCTCGCAGGGTTCGGGCCGTCTGGCGTCCGCGGTCCTCGGCCATTTGAACACCGTCGTGCGATTGCTCGCCGGCGCCGTTCAACGCGCCGGGCTTTACACCCGGCAGGGAATTCCACGAGTCGGATCGCGCATCGGCGTCATGGACGCCGTCGGTTGATGAGTTTGGACTATGTCTCTCAACGGAGCGCTCAACATCGGTGGATCGGCACTGGCCGCCAGTCAGGCCGCCTTGCAAGTCACGGGCAACAACATTGCCAACGTCGGCAATGCCAATTATTCCCGTGAAGTTCCCATCACCACCGACACCCCCGACCAGGAACTTAGCCCGGGAATCTACGTCGGCACCGGCGTCGATCTCGCGGCTATCCAAAGGCAGGTCGATGAGTCCCTCAACAGCCGGTTGAATTCCGCCATGAGCGACAACCAGGCCGCCTCGACCACCGAGAACTGGAGCGGGCAGATCGAGACCATCTTCAACGCCCTGGGCAGTCAGAGCCTCGATACCCAGCTCACCAGTTTCATGTCCGACTGGTCGCAGCTTGCCAACAACCCCACCGACACCTCGCTGCGCCAAACCGTCATCCAGGATGGACAGGCTCTCGCCCAGCAGTTCAACGGATTGGAATCCCAACTCCAAACCGTGCAGTCGAACCTCGGCGGTGAACTGAATTCCCTGGCGTCCAACGCCAGCCAGCTTGCACAACAAATCGCCGGCTTGAATCAGCAGATTTCCACCAGCCAGGCCGCCAACGGATCGGACAATAATCTTCTGGACCAGCGCGACACCGCCGTCCAGAAACTTGCCCAACTCGTCAACGTCCAGACGGTCAACCAGGGCAACGGCACGGTGAACGTCTACATCGGCTCCGAACCCCTGGTGGTCGGAACCAGCGCCGACAGCCTGACGGTGCAGCAAAGCCAGGTGAACGGTCAGCCGACTTATTCGCTGCAATTTGCCTCGAACGGCGGCACGGTTCAGGCCACCAGCGGCCAGCTTGGCGCGGACCTCACTTCGCAAAATCAACTCAACTCCGTGCAACAGCAGCTTAATTCCCTTGCCGGCTCGCTGATCTTCGGGCTGAACTCCATCTACTCCAGCGGTCAGGGGCTGACGGGATACAGCAGCGTCACCAGCACCAATCAGGTGCTCGATCCAACCGCCGCGCTGAACGGCTCCGCCGCCGACCTTCCGTTTCAGCCCGTGAACGGCAGCTTCGTCCTCACCACGACCAACTCCCAAACCGGCTTGTCCAGCAGCACGCTTGTCCCGGTGAACCTCACCGGCCAGCCGACCGACACCACCCTGAACAGCCTGGCCACGAGCTTGAACGCCATCGCCAACGTCAAGGCGACCGTCCAGGGCGGCATGTTGACCATCGCCTCAACCGATCCCAACGTGACGATCACCTTCAGCCAGGACAGCAGCCACGTCCTTGCCGCGCTGGGCATCAACACCTTTTTCCAGGGTTCGGACGCCGGTTCGATCGCCGTCAACACCAACGTCGCCTCCAATCCAAACCTTCTGGCCGCGGCCCAGAACGGAGACCCCGGCGACAATTCCAACGCGCTGGCGATCGCCAATTTCCCCTCGACCACGCAGTCGATCCTCAACAATCAAACCTGGACCGACGCGTACAACGGGATGATCAACGGCATCGCCACCACCAGCGCCGCCGCACAGAGCGACACCAACTCCACCCAGGACATCGTCTCGACGCTTCAGACCCAGCAGCAGGCGGTCAGCGGCGTCAGCCTCGATCAGGAAACCATCAACATGCTCCAGCAACAGCGAAGTTACCAAGGCGCCGCGATGTTTATCTCCACCGTGAACCAAATGATGGCATCGCTCTTGAACATAACGCTCTAGGATCAGCCATGTCCGTACTTCCCGTCGGAATTTCCCGCGTGAGCGACCTGATGCAGGCGAACGTGCTGTCTCAGCAGATCGACGGCACCCAGGCCCAGCTTCTCCAGGTTGAAAACGAGATGTCCACCGGCCAGGCCGTCAGTACGCCCAGCGACAATCCGGCCGCCGCCGCCATCATCATGCAGCTGACCCAGACCCTCAATCGCCAGCAGTCTTACAACGACACCATCAACAGCGTCAGCGCCCAGCTTTCGCAGACCGATTCCAGTCTGGGCAATCTCACCACCCTCCTTCAGCAGGCCGAGACGATTGCCTCCGCCGACGTCGGCTCCGACGTCACTCAAACCCAGCGCACCAGCGACGCCAGCGTCGTTCAATCCCTCTACAGCCAGGCCCTTTCCATTGCCAATCAGCAATACAACGGCCAGTATCTCTTCGGCGGGGCTTCGGCAGACACTCAGCCCTTCGTCGAGAGCAACGGCGTCGTGGAATTCGTCGGCAACGCTCAAACCCTCCAAACCAGCATCGACGACGGAATTTCCATCTCCTCACAAACCAACGGCGCTCAGGTCTTCGGCGCCCTTTCCTCCGGCGTCACCGGATCGGCCAACCTCTCGCCCGATCTCTCCGCCTCCACGCGCATCTCCGATCTCGGCGGCGCATCCAACGGCGGGCTTCAACTCGGATCGATCACCCTCGGCAACGGCAGCCTCACCCAGACCGTCGATCTTTCTTCCGCCTCCAGCCTCGGCGACGTCGTGAATCTCATCAACCAGGCGGCCGTCGGCGGCATCACCGCATCCATCACCGGTCAGGGCCTGACCCTCACCGGCGCGCCCACCGACAACATCACCCTCACCGGCGCCACCGCCCAGGAACTGGGCATCTCCACTTTGCCCTCCGGCGCCGGCGCGGGCACTCCGGTCGTCGGCAGCTCGCTCAACCCCAAAGTCACCCTCCTGACCCCGCTCGCTTCCTTGAACGATGGCGCGGGCATCGACAATTCCGGATTGACCATCACCAACGGACAGTTCAGCAAGACCATCACCTGGTCCCCCACGGGCACCGTGCAGGACATGCTCAATGCCATCAACGGCGCGGGATTGGGCCTCGTCGCCCAGATCAATTCCGCGGGAACCGGCATCAATGTCCTCAACGCTTCCCAGGGGACCAGCCTCAGCATCGGAGAAAATGGCGGAAACACCGCCGCCGACCTCGGCCTGCAAACCCTGTCCCTCTCAACCCCCTTGTCGCAACTGAACAACGGCCAGGGCGTGCAAACCGCCGGCGGCGCGACCGCCGATTTCCAGATCACCGCCCGCGATGGCTCGACCTTCCAGGTGTCCGTCAGCGCCGCCACGACCGTTCAGGACGTCATCAACGAAATCAACGCGGCCACCGGCGGCAAGGTCACCGCTTCCCTGGCGAGCACCGGCAGCGGCATTGTTCTCACGGACAGCTCCGGCGGAGCCGGAACCCTCGGCGTCACGGAACTGAACGACTCCAGCGCCGCCGGCGATCTCGGCCTGAACGTCGCGGCATCGGGAAACACGCTGACCGGCACGGACGTCGGCGCCCCCACCTCCGCCGGAGTTTTCGGAAATCTCCAAGCCCTCATGACCGCCTTGCAATCCGGAAACCAGCGGGACATCACCGCCGCCGGCACCGCCATCGAGACCGACGTCAATCGCGTGATCGAATCGCAGGGCAAAACCGGCGCGGTCCAGAAGGAGCTGACCAATCAGCAGAGCGATCTCACGTCGCAGAACACGGCGACGCAGTCGCTGCTCTCGCAATTGCAGGACGTGGACATGGCCAAGGCGATCTCGCAATTCCAGACCCTTCAGACCGCCTTGGAGGCCAGCCTGGAGACGGCGGCGAACACCCTGCAGATTTCGCTGCTGAATTTCATCGCCTGACCGCCGGGTTGGCACGCGGATTGCCTGTGAGATGAGGCAGCGTAGATTGTGATTGAAAATTAAACATTCAATCACACGAAGCGCGGAAAAATTTGCCGGGAGCGGCAGGAATCGCCGATGCCCGCGTCGCCGCCCGGGAGCCGGCGGCAACAATCGAAAACGCCCGCGGTGGACGCCGCGGCGCTATCCGGATGGCATGACGCCGCTGGAAAACCTTTTCGCATCCCACGGCCAAACGTCGCCGTGACTGGAATGCGGGATCGGAGCTTGGATCATGGAGATCAATACTTCCCGTTTCGGCGCCCTTTCGGTCGATGACCAGCGCCTCATGACTTTCCCGCGCGGCTTGCTCGGGTTCCCCAATCATCAGCGCTTTGCCCTCATCCAGACCGGGCAGGGGAATTATTTCTTCTGGCTGCAAAGCGTCGACGATCCGAACCTCGCCTTCGTCGTGACGGACCCCACCATCTTCTTCAAGGATTATGAGGTCCCCATGCGCGAGGAAACGCTCGGAGACCTCGCGTTTTCCGATCTGAAGTTCGCGCAGGTCTTCGTCATCTGCAACAAGATCGGGGATTGGCTCACCGGCAATCTCCTCGGGCCGATCATCGTCAACAGCGAAAATCGCATCGCCCAGCAGGTCGTGCTCACCGAGAAGAAGTGGACCACGCGCCAGCCGCTTTTGAGGCTGACCGCCGAAGTGCCTCTGGCCAAGTCGGCTTAAGCCGCGCTGGCCGATTCGCCGGTCCGTCGAGGGTGGGGGAATACAGTGGGCCCGGAACAGGG
>JBEKIV010000224.1:0-6948 GCA_050011595.1 Tepidisphaeraceae bacterium | reverse complement strand
GTTCATTGTCCCATCGCCTGTTTGTACATCGGATCCAGCGGCTCTTCGTTGATGGTGCCGTCGCCGTCGGAGCGGAGGGTGATCGTGTAGACGTGGCCGGGGTTGAATTGGCCGTAGAGTCCTTCACCATTCATTCCGCGGATTCCGCGGGCGTCGCGGGCATCGCGGTCGTTGTAGAGCTTCCAGAAATTGTTCCACAAATCCTGCTGGAAATTTGAGACCGGCGCTTCCAATCCGCGATAGACGTCGGGGATGGAGCCGGGGGGGTCGATGGGGAATCCGGCGTCGGGGGCCTGGTCGGCGCCGTAAACGCGGATGAAGAGCAAGATGGCCTGGCCGCGGAAGGGGTCGCCGGCCTCGACGTACTGATCCTTGAACTTAATGACCTGGGCGTCGAAGTGGGCTTCGTTGCCGTTGATGGTGAATTGTTTGGCCGGGAAGGCCGTGCCGTCGGGGGCGTTTTCCTGGAACAGCAGCGTCGTTTTCATTTGATCGCCGACGGTTTTCTGGCCGGTGACCAGGATTCTGGCGACGCGGCGGTCGGTTTCCAGGCGTTGGCGAATCTGCTGAAGCTGCTGATTTTTCTGCTGGAGCTGCTCGATCTGCCGCTGGGCGGCGTTGTGGGTGTAAACGTAAAACAGACCTCCCGATCCGACGAGGACCAGAAGCGTCAGAAACAACGTTTTGGCCAGTGCGCGCACCATAAGCCTTGCCGCAAAAGATTATCGGTCCAAACGGGGCGCGGGAAGAAGAAATTCTCGGACGGTTACGGCGGAGAATGGGGCAAAGGGTTGTCCGTGTCGGGCGGCGGCTCGTTCGGGGCCGACAGATCGGGGCGGTTCCAGATGTGGCCGAGGGTCTGGACGTCGGTGGGAACAATTTCAAGCGTCGTGGTCTGGTCGCCGGCGGGAACGGTGCTGGTGCTGCCCAGGAATTTGCCGTCGATGCCGAGGTAATCGGTGGTCACGGAGCCGTCGAGGGTGATTTTGTCGGTGATGGGGACGGCGTCGAACTCCTGGCCGCGGAACTTGACGTGGCGGATCGGCAAGACCTCCACGTAGCGCGCCATGACGTTTCCCAGGGCGGCCGGGGAACTGTCCGGAGTATTGGGGACGAAGGTGGCGAACATGTAGCTCTTGGGCTTGAGGGGGAGAATTTCCGGAAGGAGATAGCTGAAGGCCTGGGGGACGTAAAACACGGGGACGTCGAGATGGAAGGGATTGAGCTGGATGGTCTGGTGGGTGGTGTTGACCTCGAGGGTTCGGCGGCTGGCGATGTCGACATTCCCCTGCCCCAGCGGCCCGCCGCGCAGGGAGTTGTTTTCACCTTCTTGGGGAAGGAGCGAGCCGTCGGGGTTTTGCCGCGGTTCAATGGCGAAGGCCTTGGTCTGTTCGTCGCTGATGCCGACCTGCGAGAAGCTGTCGATCAACCGCCCGCGATCATCGGTGCAGCGGGCGGCGGTTTTCCAGTGCTCGTGCTTGCGGTCGGCGGAACTGAACATCCAGGTTTCGGTGTCCCAGCAAAGGGTTTGCCCCGGCGAGCCAAGGGCTTGCCCTGGCTGTTGTTGCGATCGCGCCGGCAACACGTGCGAGCGCACGCCGATCTTCAGGATCGAGCTTTCCGGGGATTTTGTATTCGGTTCAAATTCCTCGACGATGTGCTGGTAGCCGACGTCCTGGCCGTCCTTGATGATCCGCTGATACTGCTCGGAGACGAGGGCGGACCGGACCATGGCGGAATTGTCCGCGTTCCAGAGCACGAACAGGCCCATGGTGCCGTAAAGCGACTGTCGCTGGAAATCCACCAGGTTGGTCCGATCCAGCAAAACGATGGAGTCGACGACTTGTCCGAAGGTGTCGTAGGCGAGCTTTTCGGCGGGGTTGACGACATCGTTGGCCTCGAGTTGCGGCTTGCCGGGGCCGGTCAGGTCCAGGAAGTAATAGAGCCTGTCGTCGGCGTCGGGGGCCTCGACGATGGCCTGCTGGGTAAATCGGCGATCGTGGGCGGCGGTTTCATACCGGACGGCGATGATCCCCACACGGAGGCGCCCGACGTTGATGACTTCATCGCGGAGCACCTCGGCGTCGGGCGATTGCCGCTTGATGTTGGCCAGCGTGATCTCCATCACGCCATCCTGCTCGGTTCCGAACTGGTCCTTGTGCATCGACAGGGCCAACGACCGTTCGAGACGGACGCTCCAGACCTTGAGTTGCCAGTTGTAATCGTCGCGATCGAATTCGACGATGGAATCCGGCTCGTTCTTGTCGATCCGGGTGCAATTCAGGGGTGGTCGGAATTCGATGCCGTGAACGTGGCTGGTGAATTTCGGACCCAGGAGGTCCGTTTTAGGAATCGACGGCTCGGTGGAAGGCGTGGGACCGGCCGGCGCCGTCTGCGCCCGGGCGATCAGGGGAACGGCTAAAACCAGCAGGAAAATCCCGGCCAACCAGCGCATGCCAAGCATTCATCCATCGTCGGCTACCGTGGCTGGATCGTCAAGCGGCGATCGCCGGCGAAGGCGGCCTCAACCTCGGCTTGGCTGCTGGGGCGAAGGTGCAAATCGCCGGCGAAATCCGCGTGGTCCAGCGTCGCGTTGGCCTGGAAATACCATCGGCTCACCTGGCCGGCGCCGTTGACCTGGGCTTCAACGCATCGAAGCCCCTGCCGGCCGTCAACGCGGCGGGCCACCAGGAGCAACGGGGAGGGGAACAACTCGGCCTCGACGGCGGGAAAGCGGTCGGTCCAGAATGCCGTCGGCGTCGCGCTCACGCGCGCCAGCAGGCCGGGCAGATACCGGCTGAGGACAAACGCGTTGGGATTGAAGCGGAGGTTGGTGGGCGCCTCGCTCCCGCCGCGGTCGCGGACGATGGTGGTGATCCAGTCGGAGACGTTGGTGGATTGCTCGAACAAAGGAAGCAGGGGATCGTCAAGATTGGATTCGGCATCCGAGCGTTTCATGCTGGCCCACGGCCCGGATTCGCCGCTGGTCCCCCATTGCTGGAGGACGGCGGTGGCGGTGGCATTCCAGTTTCGGCGGACGGTGTAACGGAAGAGGTATTTGGCGTCGTGGTCGGAGAATTCGTGGGTGAAGCCGATCGGGACCGAACCGCGCGTCCAGGTCCACCAGACGTCCGCCGGCGTCTGCGGCGATTGCGGCGTCGCCGTCGGAACCAACGCGGCGCCCGCCTGCAATGCGGCCACCAGCGACGGCGATTTACCGACGTGAACGTTGGCGGAAAGCTCGTCCCAGAGGTGGTCCAAATCCGCGGACCCCGCGGGGGGTTCGGCCGACAGCACGACGAGCAAGCCCCAGCCGCCGTCGCCGGCGATCAGATGAGCGATTCTGCGAGGCGCGGCGTTGTCGTTGGCCGGGTCGCGCGGAGTGAGCGTCCAGTGATTCGGTTCGTGAGCCGCCACCTGGGCGTCAAACCAGACATCGGCCAGCGCCGGGTTGAGCGCGTCAAGCTGCTCGCGCGCCGCCAGTCCCCCCAGGAGCGAGGGCGTCGGCTGGTGTTCCGGAATGGCGACGGGGACGAACTCGGCGGAGATCCAGCCACCCGCGTCGGTAATGGCCGCCGCCAGGCGTTCGGTTCGAAGCGGATCGGACGGGGGATAGACGAGCAGGTCGGTTGGAATGCTCGCCGTGACGTTGGCGGCCAGTTGAACGATCGCGCCGTCGGTGGGGCGCGTGGTGGAGATGCGGACCTGATCGAGGATATGGCGATAAACTCGCTGATCGGCGGCGTCGAAGGGGGCGTTTTTGTCGAGGCGGATCATGATCCCCTCATCGTCGGGAAGCACCACCGCGGAGCAGGCGGAGAATTGCAGTTCCCCGCCGGCGTTCAGGGGGCCGCGTTCCGCCGCCCAATGGGTGCTTTGTCCCGGCCAATGGTCGATGAGGACGCCGTTGAATTCGTCGCCGCCGCGGTCGCTGGTGAGGGGCACGGCGCGGAGGATGAATTCGGCGGGCGGAATCGGATGCGGGACGCGCCGGCGGGAAATGATCAGGGTGCGGGTGACGCCGGCGACGGAGTCGGTGGCGACGTGGGCGGTGCCGTCGCCTTCGGCCTGTCGGGTCCAATTTTTCCAGCCGGCCGGAAGGCTGAAGCTCAGCGGCCCATCGCTGATGGGAGGGGACAGTTCGACGATCTGTCCGAGGCGGAGATGGCGATCCAGCATCGCCGCCAGCACGACGGTCGCGCCCAGAACAATCCACATGACCATCTGCACGAGCAGTTGCCGCCAGCGGGGAAAATACCAGGCGAGGGGCATGGGGGCATTGTAACGTCCCGACCAATCAATGGACCAGTTCGATCTGGAATTGAGTGATCGTGGCGTGGTAGCCGCCCTGGTTGTTGCTCCATTCGTGGCCGTCCATGGTGCCAAGGAACAGGGTGGTGGCGTTGGCGGGCACGACGATGGTTTGCTGGACGCCCGAGGAGGTTTGCCCGCTGCCGACGTAGAACGATTGGCGAAGGTCCGGCTCGAGTGAGGGGTAATCACGCTCGGTTTGCGTGGCGAAATCGAGGCCCGGAGGCGGGGCGCCCTGGTCGTCGGGAACTTGTCCGCCGCTGGTGTTAAGGAAGACGCCGACGACGGAATTGATCGGTGTGGCGATGTTGGAGATTCCGTGTTCGGAACCGCTGGTGGTCACGCTGCCCTGGGTAAGATTCGGGTTGGCGGCGTCGTCGCTGTAAATGGCAACCGAACCATCGCTGGAACCGTCGGCATTATAGGTAATTCCGCTGCCGGGGGAACTTAGATAGCCGGAGTTCGTCGCCACATTGCTTGAATTCAGCGGAATCGAAACCTGGATCACCGAGCCCGGCGCGACGGTTAGCTTGAATTCAGTTGGAGAGCCGTAGGGCTCGCCGGTTGAATAGTCCGTGGATTCGACCTTCGTCGAGTCGGAGTAGACTGTCGAGGAAGTGTGCACGTCATTGGGATTGGCGATGTCATACTTCCACGGATGGTCGTTGTTTGCCTTCGGCTTGTCATATCCATCGTCCGGAACGCTGCCCAGCGTGCCGGCAGGCTCGCCGGCGAGCCAGGGATTGCCGTGCGCTGAAACATAGACGGACACCGGCGTCTGCACGGAAACGAGGGCGGCGACGGCGGTCGCGTTCACGTCGCAGGTTGCAGCGCCCAGGATCGAGCCGAAAACCAGGGGGATTGGATTCCCGTTGGCCTTGGTTCGCCGGCCAATGACCTGCACGGCGTTGAACGTCGTGACGTTGTCCGCCGAGCCGCTTTTGCTGAACGTCTGGGTGCTTTTATTCCATACGCCGACCTGAACGTCGGCGGTGTTCAGCGTTAGAAACAGGTTGTCGACCTTGTTTTTTGAGGCGATGGCGAGGGCGGCATTTTGCACGGCGTCGGTTCCCTGCGGCAGAAACGCCGCGCCCGACCGCGCCGCCGCATCGACGGCGCGGCGAAGCTCGGTCTTGGCGGTCTGAACGCGGCCCAGATCGACGGCGAGCGAGCAGAATCCCAGCATGACGATGAGCGCCAGCATGACGTAGATGACCGCGATGCCGCGCCGGCGTGAACCTGGCGCGAGGTTTTCCACAGGTATTCTCATGCGGGGATTATGTCACCGGATTGAATTCCTGAAGGAGAATGCAAGCGGATTTGATGGTTTGGCCGGCGGTGGGCGCTCCGCTGGTGAGACTGGCAACGTCTGCATCGTTGGGAGCGGAAATTCGGGGGAGCGTTATCGGGCGGTCAGGCCGGGATATCAGACCGACGGGGCACACCAAAAGAAAAGCCCCGAATGTGCATCCGGGGCTTGGATGGTCCCAATTCGTGTCAGCATTCAGTGAACGAGTTCGACGTTAAATTCGGTGATGGTGACGGTGAACCCGCCCTGGTTGTTGCTCCACTCGTGACCGTCCATGGTGCCCAGGAACAACGTGTAGGCGTTGTTGGGAACGACGATGGTTTGCTGAACGCCGGAGCTGGTTTGGCCGTTGCCGATGAAAAACGTTTGGTTGAGATCCGGCTGGATCGCGGTGTAATCGCGAGCGGTTTGGGTGCTGAAATCCAACCCGCTTGGGGTGCCGGGGGCGTTGGATTCCGTGGTTTCCTGAGTGCTATCCGCTCCATGGGCGGCGCCGTTCTGGTCCAAAAAAACACCATTGAGGGAATTGAGCGGCGTGGCGATGTTCGAGATGCCATGCTCCGAGCCGCTCGTAGTAACGGTGCCTTGGGTCAGGTTGGGGTTGGCGGCGTCGTCGCTGTAGATTGCGTACGAACCACCGTTGTTGCCGTCGGGGGTAGTAGAGATTCCGCTGCCGGTATTGTCAAGAAGGCCGGAATTCGTCGCCGAACCGCTCGCCTGAATTTGAATGACCGAGCCCGGGGTGACATTGTACGCAACCGGAGAACCATACGGCTCGCCAGTGGAGTAGTCCGAGGATGCAACTTTCGAAGAGTCGGTGGGCGGAGTATAGGGACCTGAGGAGCCGGCATTGGCAACGGCCGTGGCCACCTTTCCGGGATTCGCGATGTCATTCTTCCATGGGTGGTCGTTGTTGCTGGGCATGTACCCGTCGTCCGGCACGCTGCCGAGGGTGCCGGCCGGTTCGCCGGCAAGCCAGGGATTTCCGTGAGCGGAAACATAATCGGTGGTCGGCGCATTAACCGTCGACGCCACCAGCGCCGCGACGGAGGTTGCGGTCACGTTGCAGGTGGAAGCGCCGAGAATCGAACCAAAAAGCAGGGGAATGGGATTCCCGTTGGCCTTGGTGCGGAGGGCGCTGATTTGCACGGCGTTGAACGTCGTGGTGTTGTTCGCGCTGCCGCTGGTGCTGAACGTGCTGGTGCTCTTGTTCCAAATGCCGACCGAAATGTTGGAATCGGTCAGGACGACGCTCGCGCCGTCGCATTTGTTCTGTGCGGCGATGGCAATCGCGGCGCTCTGAACGGCGGAGGTTCCCTGCGGAATGT
>JBEKIV010000223.1:0-6998 GCA_050011595.1 Tepidisphaeraceae bacterium | reverse complement strand
AATTGGCTGTTGCGAGAACGCCATGACGGCAGATAACTCGGAGGAAAGGATTGAAACCGCGGATGACGCGGATAAAGGCGGATAGGAGATGAACTTATCCGCGATATCCGCGTCATCCGCGGTCCATTGTCTTCGGGTTGAGAGGAGGCGATAGCCGACCATGGTCGATTTGTCTTGGGGGCGGCAGCGATTGCGCGAGTTTCTCACGGACGTTGGGAGACAATGAGTTTCCCGTCATTGTCCAGCCATGCGTCGCACGTGTGGCGAAGCCCATCCACTTCGTAATCGAACGTGAAATGCGACGGATTGTTCGCATCGGGCTGGCCGGCGAAGAATTTCCAATGAGCCAGCGGAGACCCGCGGTCCGTCGCCACCGTCAGGAAGTCCCACTTCGACAGTCGCGGCCAGAGGGAGAGGTCCCATTCCAAATACTGAATCCGGAATCCAATCTGCTCGATGGGGAAGATCGGCGCAAAGGTGAGCGACATCAGGCATCGGGTGCCGTTGGGACGGCGCATTTCGTGCAGGAAGATCGTGCCGTCCGAGATAATGATCCGGCTATTGTCGATTCCCTCAAAGTGAATTCGAGGCACGCAAATTTCGTCATGAAGGACATTGGCTCGATTCATTTCGAAGACCAGGTGGCTCGGCGGCTGCAAGAAACGCAGGCACTTTTGTTGCCAATAGATCGACTCGGCGCGCCGCAATAGCCCCGAACCCCACTGGACCGCCGCGATGAGGGCGCCGGCCGCGAAGATGAGGATGTAAACCCATCGCCAAACCCGGCGGGCGGCAGGGGGTTTTGGAGCGTAATTGAGGGGCTTCACCGCATCCATTCGGTTGCCTTCCACGACGCTGGGAACGCCTGGCAAAATAAACCACAGAGGGCACAGAGGTCACAGAGCACACAGAGACGAAGCTGTAAATTCAGTATTCCTCTATGCTCTCTGTGACCTCTGTGATCTCTGTGATCTCTGTGTCAGTCTTGTTGTTAGAAGATTTAAGTCAACTAATGGCCGATTTTACCCGCGAAATGATTTCTGTCCTGGGGACGGATGATTGATCGCCGGTGGAAAGATTCTTCACCGTCACCTCTCCCTTGGCCAGTTCGTTGTCGCCGAGGATGAGACAGAACTTCGCCGCCTCGCGGTCGGCGATCTTGAATTGGGCTTTCATGGAGCGGTCGGCCAAATCCATGTCGGCGACGATGCCGGCGGCGCGGAGGTCGGCCAGGAGATTCCATGCCGCCTGCTTGGCGGCCGGTCCCAGCGCCGCCAGCCAAACCAGCGGGCGGCGCGGATCGGGCAGGACAACCTGCTGGGCTTCCAATGCGATCAGCAATCGTTCGAGGCCGACCCCAAACCCCACGCCTGGAGTACGCCGGCCGCCCAGGGTTTCGACCAGGTTGTCGTATCGACCGCCGCCGCCGATGGCGTTTTGGGCGCCCAGCCCGGAAGTCGTCACTTCCCAAACCGTCCCCGTGTAATAATCGAATCCGCGAACCAGATTGGGATTCACCGTAAACGGAATGGATCGGTCCTTGAGCATGGCCTGGACGTTCTCGAAATGCTGGCGGCTCTTGTCGGACAACGATTCCAATGCCGGCGGCGCGCCGATGACGGCCGCCCGATCGCGCGGGTCCTTGCTGTCCAGAATGCGCAGGGGATTTTCGGTCAGCCGGCGTTGGCTGTCTTCGCTCAATTGCGAGGCCTTGGGCGTCAGGAATTTCACCAGGGCGTCGCGATATCGATTTTTACTTTCTTTGTCGCCGAGGCTGTTGATTTGCAGGGAAAAGTCCTTCACTTCGCATCGGCGATAGAAATCCAATTGCAGGAGGATGCATTCGACATCCTGGTGCGGCTCGGCGATGCCGAAGGCTTCGACGCCGAACTGGTGGTGCTGGCGCAGGCGGCCTTTTTGCGGGCGTTCGTAGCGGAAATTCGGGCCGATGTAGAAAAGTTTTTGCCGCGAACCCTCCTGGGCGAGGAGATTATTTTCGATTGCCGCGCGAACGACGCCGGCGGTTCCTTCGGGGCGGAGGGTGATCGAATCGCCGCCACGGTCGGAAAAGGTGAAGGTTTCCTTGCTGACGATGTCGGTGGTTTCGCCGACGCCGCGGTGGAAAAGTTCGCTGTATTCGTAGATGGGCGTGCGGATTTCGGCGAAGTGGTAGACCGCCGCGACATCGCGGGCGATGGTCTCGATGGCCTGCCATTTCCAGCTATCGGCGGGCAGCGTGTCGGCGGTGCCGCGCGGAGCGTTGATTCTCGACATGGGTCACTGCCCGGTAGGCTTCGCCTCCGGCCCAGGAGGCTTCGCCTCCGAATCGGTAGGCTGCGCATCCAAAAGCGACGCGGGTTCGCCGCTGGTGGCTGGTTTGTCGTCCTTCATCGCATCGACGTCCACTTCCTCGATCCTGGCGGATTCGAGGATTTTGTCGAGGGCCTTCTGCTCGCGCATCTGAATGTACATGCTCAGGAGCGAGCCGTCGGCGGACATCTCCTGCTTGAGTTTTTCCGGCCTTTTCCCGGACTGGGCCGACAGCAGGGCGATCCGGCCGTTCAGTTCCGCCTCGTTCACGTCCACGTTGAAGTCGCCGGCGATCTTCTGAAGGATGAAAAACAGCTTCAGGTCGCGCAGGGCCTCGTCCTTGACGTTGGCCCGCAGGGCGTCGATTCGGGCATCGGCCTGGTCTTCGGGCATTCCCCGCATCAGCAACTCGATCCGCCGGCGCTTTAGCACCCGGTCGGCCTGCCGGTCCGACAGCTTGCTGGGCAAGTCGATATTCACCGTCTGCAACAAATAGTTGCCGATCTGGTCGCGCATCGTTTGCTGGACGTCGTATTCCACCCGCTTGACCATCTGCTCGCGAAGCGCTTCGCGCAGCTCCTTCTCATCGGCGAAACCGAGGTTGTCGAGGAAAGCCTGATTGATCTCGGCCAGTTCGAGTTTCTTGATCTCCTTGAGTTCGATTTCGACGGTCACGTCTTTGCCGCGGACTTGCTCGTTGGGATGCGTCTGGGGCACCGGCAGTGTGAATTCCCGTTTTTCCGCGGGCTTCTGGCCCTGGAGTCTGGCATCCAGATCGTCGATCTGGATGCCGGCGAATCGGCCGGGCTTGGCGATGAACTGCCCGTCGTGCTGGTGCGAGACGACGTTGCCGTCCACCTTGAGGTGAACGTCGGCGATGAGATAGTCGCCCGCCTCGACCCCGCGGTCTTCGACCGGAACCAGCGCGCCCTGCTGCTGACGGAGATTGAGCATCGCCTGATCGACGTGCTCGTCCTTCACGTCCACCTTGGGTTTCCGGACCGACAGGCCGGTCAGCGGCGGAAGGTTGATCTCGGGCTGAACCTCGATCTCGAATGAATAGTTCAGATTGCCGGTCTCCGGCAACTTGATCTCATCGGGATTATCGAACTGCGGCTCGCCGATGACGTTCAGGGAGTGCTTGGAAATCGCCTGCTCGTAGCTTTCGCTGATGAGGGTTCTGCGAACCTGATCGCGGACGTCGCCGTGGAATCGTTTTTCGATGAGTTTTTGCGGAGCGTGCCCGGGCCGGAAGCCGGGGACGGCCGCCTCCCGCCTGAGCTGCTTGAATTGCTCCTGGAGCTTGGCGGCGATCACTTCCTGCGGGACTTCGATGGACACCTTTTTCGTGGCGGGGCCCGCGTCCTCAATCTTGATTTGATAGGGACTTGGTTCCTGTTCCTGGACGGCCGAGAGGGCTTGGCCCTCCGGTGCCGAGAGGGATTCGCCCTGGGGCGGCGTAAAGGACTGGCCCTCCGCTGCGGCTTGTTCATCAGCCATGAAAAACCTCAACTCCTCACCAGACTATCGACAAGCGCCCAGGAACGTTCCCGACGCCGAGAGTGCGGGATTATAGCCAAACCGCCCGAATTGAAAATGGCGGCGGGGATTTTGGTGGTGTCCTAATTTGAGTTTTTCCTTCGCCGGACAATTCTGACGATTCCCCATACCGTCAACGCGGCAATTAGCAGGATAACGATCCATTGAATGAGCGGTGCGCTATCTGGTTCATTTGGCATATAGATATTCTACCACCCTCGCACGAAAAAGCCGCCGGAAGGCGGCTAGATTGACGTTCGGGGCGGTTTTAGATCGCCGCCAGAAGTTCCTCCAATTCCCGAACGTGATCCGAGACGCCAGCGGTCTCCCGATGGTCGGTATTCTATCCTTGCGGCTGGAGAATTGAAATTGGATGATTTGCACGCACGACCATAGCGCGCTGTGGGCAGATTAGAACATTACCAGGGGCGGCATCGTAGAATGCCGATATGCCAACCAGCAATCCATTGGATATTCAGCTTGAACACGACAAGTGGGCCACGCGGCAAATATTGCTGGCCTGCGAAAAACTCACCGTCGAACAATTCGCCCGGAAATTCGAGATCGGACCCGGCTCGCTACAGGCGACGATCACCCACGTCCTGGCGGCGATGAATACCTGGACCGACACGCTGGCCGAGCGGCCTCCTGGTCCGCGGGCCGATCAGGGCGGCGTTCGATATTCACCCGCCCAATTGCTTCAAATGCTCGATGAATCAACCACTGAATTCATGGCGATCGCCAAAAATCGTCCCCTGGACCAAATCGTCAAACGCGCGCGCGCCGGCAAGGAATATTCGTTCACCCGCGGCGCCGTCATTACTCACGTCACGACCCACGGCATGCACCACCGCGCCCAATGCCTCAATATGCTCAGGCATCTTGGCGTCAGCCCGCTGCCGCCTTCCAGCGTCGCGGAATGGGCGCGCATGGTGGATTTCCCGCAGTAATCCTCTACTGTTCTACTGCTCTACTGTTCTACTATCTCGCGCAGCGCCTCATCGCGTCAGCGCGGTTTCCAGCGCGAACGCGGTCAGGCGATGCCTGGCGATCTCCTGGCCGTCGACGTGCACCACGGGAATGAATGAGCCGAATTGCTCCAGAAGCGCGGGGTCTTCCAGCACGTTCTTCTTCTCGAAGCGGAATCGCCGGCGGGTGGCCACTTGCCGGATGACCGCCTCCGCTTCGCGGCACAACTCGCAATCCGGCTTGGAATAAATCGTCACCACTCGCATCGTCGCGTCTCAGGTTACAAACGGCCCCCGAAGCTCATCCGCACGTGAAAAATCTACCCGCCTTCGCCGGGCGAACGCAAGGGGCGCCGGGGAGGCCCAGGTTGAGCCAGTAGGGTGTGCGCAAAGATCCGGGCAATGAGAATCGGCCGGTCCTCCGGCCGGTCTTTGGAGCGGGGAAGTTGGGGAACGCGCCAGCTTGACAGGCTGGAGCTTGACAGGCCTGCGGGCCGATCTAAGATGATTGAAGATCGCGGGGTAGAGCAGCCTGGTAGCTCGTCGGGCTCATAACCCGGAGGTCGGAGGTTCGAATCCTCCCCCCGCTATTCGAACGGCCTTGGCGGTAGCGCCAAGGCCGATTTGTTTGGCCGACCCTGTTAAGAACCTCCGACTGCCGATCCGGACGCGGCGGATTCACAGACGCATTAGAACCTTGATGGCGCGACGCCGCCGTCGCCGCGCTTGGTGACGATGTCATTTAATGGAGCACGCGAAAATGCCGGTTAGAATGCCTGATCGATGCTTGCGCCTTTGGCAAAATTCATTGACAGGTCGGTCCTCCAGATCGGCTATGCGATGCTGCCGCAATCCATGTGGCGGGAGGCCGCCAACGAACGGGATTTAAAACTGGAGCAAGCGGTCCAATTTCTGAACGGGCCGGACTTCATGCCCGCCGAAAGCCAGCCGGCGCAACTCGATTTTGATCCCGACGCCTCGGGCGGGCGCTTCCGCTTTCCCACGCCACGACCGTGCGAGTTCGCGGAGAACAATGTCGTTCATGGCCGGCTATACCGTTGCGGGGACGCCTGGCGGGAAAGGCCGGTGATCGTCTTGCTGCACGGTGGCGGTGACTTTCCCGGTCATCAGTTCGGATTTCACTTGCTCGCCCGCCGTTGCCGCCGGGCGGGATTCAATGCAGCGACCTTGGAATTGCCTTACCACTTTCAACGCCGTCCACGCCAGTATGGTGCGCTGAGCATCCTTTGCCAGTATATTCCGTTGATCAGCCGGGATTATTTGCAGATGGCAAAGACCTGGGCGCAGGCGGTTGCCGAAATCCGCGGTCTGAACGGGTGGTTGCTGGCGGAAGGTTGCCCGGCCGTGGCGCTGGTGGGAGGTTCGCTCGGCGCTTACCTGGCAGGAATGACGGCGTGCCGCGATGCGCGTCTGGCCTCGATCGTTCTGGCCATGCCAGCCGCGCGCATGGGTCTTTTGCCGGAGTCATATCAGGGCGGCGGACGGCGGGTTCGAGAGGTGATACACCGGCGGCGGGCGGCATGTGAGGAACTGGACAGAACTCCGTTAAACCTGACCTCATCTCGGCCGGCGATCTCCAAGGAAAATATATTATTGATTGAAGGGATTCATGAGGGGTCGAGGCACCCGATCGAACTCTGGCAGTCGTGGGGGCAGCCCGAGATCTGGCGATTGCCCCACGGTCATATCAGCACAGCCTTAACCCTCTTAATGCCGGGCTTGCCGGGCCGCGTCCTTCGCTGGCTGGCACCAAAGTTGAATAGGCCTCTTGCCTAAGTTTTTCGATTTCACGAGTTACTCGCTCGACTTCGACACCAAAGCTCCTAAAGACTATCGCGGCAACGCCATCCGCCTGTTTCACGAGTTCGAAAAAAAGAGCATCGGCGCCGACACAGGGGACGAGGCGACGGCGCGCCTCCCGATGAGCTAAACTGATCACCGTTCTGCCCCGGTCACTGAATCGCTCGACCACGCCGGCCATTCATTCCAGGAGTATGGTGAGTGGCGCGTCGCAACGATGCCATTTAATGAAGCACGCGAAAATGGCGGTTAAAATGCTTGATCGATGATCGCGCCTTTAGCCAAATTAATTGACTGGTCATCTCCCGACCCCTTTGAATGTTCCCAGCATTCCTCCAACACCTTTGCTGACGTTTTTGC
>JBEKIV010000222.1:0-6998 GCA_050011595.1 Tepidisphaeraceae bacterium | reverse complement strand
ATGACCTTCATCGTGAACCAGCAAGGGAAGGTCTACCAGAAGGAGTTGGGCCCAGACACCACTGAACTGGCGCGGCAGATGACCGAGTACAACCCCGATGATAGCTGGACGCTGGTGAAAGATTGACCAGCGCGATGGGAGTCGATCATGAGGGGTCAAGTGAATAACCAACGGAGATTGCCATGGATCAATTTGACGGCGTTTTAAGGATGTATGCGGACAGCGGCCTGCGCACGGTCCAGGATTGGACGGCTCTCGGTCGGGATGTCGAAAGCGGAGCTAAGCCGCGGCTGGATACGCCTCATCGCGGGACGCTGCTGCCGCTTTACAGCCGCGACCAGACCCATCCTCAAACGCAATCACGTTCCAAGCGGCATTGACGCCCAATGGCGTGCAATCCCCCAAGCTGAAACCCCCATGTTTTGGCGGCGCTCTCATGGGCCTTGGTTGAGCCGCGCGAAGGCCATTCCGATGCAACTCGAAATGCCGATCAGATCACCTGCTTGCGCGCCTTCCTTATGAAGAGCGAGCACCACGATTGGCTCCCTCAGATTCTTCAGCGCCTTCAAGCAGCCGCTTCCGTTTTTGATGCCCAGACGTGAGTTCGCATCCGGGTGATCGCGGCATCTCAGGGTTTTCGCCCGGCAATGATGGAATGCATGGTGTCGTCTCCCCGTAGAATCCGTACATCGGCGAAGCCCGCCGCGGCCAAATCGTCGCGCAGTTCCTCCAACGTGTACGTGCCGCCCTTTTCGGTCGCCACCAGCATGTTCACCGCGAACAACGCTCCGCCCACGGGAGCCGTCCGCGACGGTTCCATGAGGAAGTCGCGCACGAGAAGCTGACCGCCGCTGAGCAACGCCTCGAAAATGCGGGCAAACAACTCCCGGTTCTGCTGGCGGGAATTCTGATGCACGATGGCGCTCAGCCACGCCAAGTCCGCGCCCCCAGGCAGCCGGTCGCAATAAAAATCGCCGGCGACCAGCTCCACGCGGTCGGACAATCCTTCGCTCTTCAATCGTTCTATCGCCTGGGGCAAAACCTGAGGCAGATCAAAAATCGTTGCCCGCGCCTCTGGATTGGCACGGAGAAACGCGATCGTATACGTTCCGGAAGCCCCGCCAACGTCCAGGAGGCGCTGGTATTTGAGCGGCCCAAGCTCGGCGATGAGTTTGGCGGCCGCGGAGCGGCCGATGTTGTCCATGGCTTCGATAAAGGAGGCGTAATCGGCTTCGGCGCCGCGGATGCCCGGCTGGCGCGGCGCGGGTCGGCCGCTTTTGACAACCTCCGCCAAGTGCGACCAGCGACGCAGGCAATTGGCCTGGTGCTGCACCATCGCCAACACGCTGCGCGAGCCGCCGGCGGTCAAAACTTCCGCCACGTTCGCCGCCAACTCATACCGCTGGCCCTGTTTGCCAAGCAGTTGTAATGCGGCCAAAGCATCCAGCAGGATCGTGGTTCCCCGCAAATCGGTTCGCAGATTTTCCGCGGCCTGCGCTGCGGTGAATGGCCGCCCGCCCATGCGGTCGAACAATTCCAACTCCGCGGCGGCCATGATGACGCAAGCAGTCTGATATCCCCGCACGAGTTCATTGATCGCCTCGGCACTCTGTTGTCTGTTTTCCATTGCGGCTCTTCTCCACTGCAATTTCCCAAATGCAACTCCGCCGACCCGCGTCGCCAGCCAATTTGCGCAGGATACCGAGGTTTGCAACATGGACAAAGACGTTCATGACTCACCGCCGAAGGCAGATGAAGGGATACCCCAAGCTTTTCCCCGGCGGCCGGCGCGCCCTGATGTACGTCCGTTGCGTCCGTTGACGTTCCGCTCAGTCGATTCATCGCTGGGCCGGGCGTTGTTCGATTCGGCCCACTGAAACCACCATCAGCAACCGCTTGCTGATAACCGCGGGATTCGGGTATTCTTCCGCCCCATGGAACCGAATTCCTTGCCCCGCCTTTTCTGTTCCGCTCGGCGAATTTTGGGTTTAGCGATCCTCGCCGCCTGCGGCTGCGCCCCGAGTCGCGGCAATGAACCCGCCCAGCCTCTCGCCGCGCCGCCGCCTTATGTCTGGAAGAGCGTGCAGATGGTCGGCGGAGGATTTGTCGATGGCATCGTTTTTCATCCCACCGAGAAGGGCCTGCGCTACGCGCGCACCGATGTCGGCGGGGCGTATCGCTGGGACGATCGGCAAAAGCGATGGATACCGCTCCTCGATTGGCTCCCCTACAAGGATACCAATCTGATGGGCTGCGAGAGTATCGCCGTAGATCCCGCCGATCCCAACCGCGTTTACCTCGCCTGCGGAATGTACACCAACTCTACTTCGCCGAACGCGGCCATCCTGCGCTCGGAGGATCGCGGCGGCGCCTTCCAGCGGACGGATATGCCCTTCAAGATGGGCGGCAATGAAGACGGCCGCGGCAATGGGGAACGCCTGGCGGTCGATCCCAACGATGGCAACGTGATTTATTTTGGCTCTCGCCACGACGGGCTGTGGCGAAGCGCCGACCGCGCCGTGACCTGGTCCAAGGTCAAAGGCTTTTCCGATGTGACCGAAGCCCCGGCCACGCGGGGGACGCCGCGCGATCGATTCGGTTTCCCCGTGCGATCCTCGGGGGTGGTCTTCGAAATCTTCGATCCGCGCACCGGCACGGCCGGCACGCCCAGTTCAACCATTTACGCCGGCGTTTCGCTGATGGGCCGCGCCAACTTTTATCGCAGCACCGACGCCGGCGCAACCTGGGCCGCCGTGCCCGGAGAACCGACCAATCTCCGGCCCTCGCATGGGGTGATGGCGTCCAACGGAACGATCTATCTCTGCTATGGCAGCGCCCCCGGCCCCAGCCGCATGACCCGCGGCGCAATCTGGAAGTTCGACACGAACAGCGCCCAGTGGACCGACATCACCCCCGAGAAACCCCAACCCTCAACCCGCCCCCAAACGCGCCCCGGCGGAGACGGCGGCTTTGGCTATGGCGCGGTCTCCGTCGATGCCCATGATCCCGACGCGATCATCGCCAGCACCTTTTACCATCCCGATGATGAGGAACTTTTCCGCAGCACCGACGCCGGCAAGACCTGGAAGCCCATCTTCCATAGCGGCGGCGGAACGTTTGATTATTCCGGCGCTCCCTACGTTGCCCACACCCCCATCCACTGGCTCCTGGATATCCAGATCGATCCGTGCGATCCCAATCACGCGATGTTCACGACGGGATATGGCGGCTGGGAAACCTTCGATCTCACCGATGCCGATGCGGGCAAGCCCACCCACTGGAGCGTCATGTGCAAGGGAATCGAGGAAACCGTCGCCATGCAGCTCCTCAGCCCCCCGTCGGGCGCCCACCTGATCAGCGCCATCGGCGACTACGGCGGCTTCGTACACTGGGACCTGGACAAACCCAATCCCGACGGCAACTTCGATCATCCCAATTTCGGCAACACCAGCGGTGTCGCGTTCGCCCAACGCGATCCCGATATCCTCGTCCGAGTAGGTATGGTCGCGGGTAGCCAGCGCGTCCGGCGAACGAATATCGCCTATTCCCTCGACGGCGGAAAAACCTGGCAGCCGACGCCCTCCATGCCATCCTCCCGAAGCGCTATGGGCTTCATTGCCGTCAATGCCGACGGAACCCGATGGATCTGGACGCCGGCTCGATCGTCGCCATTCCTCACCCTAAATCGCGGCGCAACCTGGAAGCAAATCCCCGGCCTGCCCGCAAACACGCGTGTCATCGCCGACCCGATCAACCCGCAAAAGTTTTATGCAATGGCCTTGTTCGACGGCAAATTGTTTATCAGCGGCGACGGTGGAGAAACGTTTGGATCAAGACCTCTGATCCTGCCCAGCGGCTCGCCGCAGGCCGGTCAACTCGGGGGGAACAATCGCGGCGATCGCGGCGACAACCGCGGCGGCCAGGACCGTATCTACGCCACGCCGGGCCTTGAAGGCGATCTCTGGATCGCCGCTTTCGATGGCCTCTATCACTCCGCCGACACCGGCCGGAACTTCGCCAAGATGGACGGTGTGGAGCAAATTCACGGCTTCGGCTTCGGCAAAGCCGCGCCCGGCGCCGGCGTCCCAGCGTTGTATCTCATGGGAATAGTGCGAGGCCAAGACGCCATCTATCGTTCCGACGATTTCGCCAAAACCTGGCTGCGCATCAACGATGATCGGCACCAATACGGCCTTTTGTTGCAGATCACCGGCGATCCGCGCATCTATGGACGAGTTTACGTCGGCACGCACGGCCGCGGCGTTCTTTACGGCGATCCCGCCGATTAGCCCACCCACCCGAAAAATGAGAGCTCCCTCGCCCCCCCAATCCACCATGGCCGAACCGACGCCCAGAACCTGTCTTGCGCGGCCTGCCCACTTCAGTGGGCAGGAGTGGGCAGGTGACGTCGTTATTCAAAGGTCTCAATAAACAAGACATGCACGGTGAATCACGATCTCAGTGTTTACTGTTTCTCACAATCGCACCTTGCAGGAGTCGAACCTGCAACCTTCGGTTCCGTAGGCAGAGAGTCTAGCCTTTTACGCGGTTTGACAAAACTTGACGACATTTGAAAATGCCGCATATTTCCGACGATTTAGGCCATATTTCGCTTGACACGATTCGACGGCTTTTGATATACCGCGTTGCACCGGCGTTGCACCGGCGTTGCACCGGGCGAAAGGCGGATAACAAATGGCAACAACCCCAGCCATGCGGATCGCGGGAGAGACGACCAAGGCACTTCCCCGGAAATTGAAATTCACAGTGAAGGCCCTGGCAGCGATCAAGCCGCCGGCTGATCCGCAAGGGCGGATATGGGTCTACGACGTCGAAAAACCTTCCCTGGCGTTTCTGGTGACGGGCAATGATGCCCGTAGCTTCTATCTCGCCCGTCGCATTCACGGTAGGCCGTCGCGGGTCCGGCTGGGGGGTCGGGAAATGACCATCGACATGGCGCGGGCCGAAGTGGACCGCCTTAACGGCGAAATCGTAGGCGGCGTCGATCCCGCTGAGCGACGCCGGCAAGAACGGCGGGCCGGGACGTTGGGGGAGTTGTGGGAGTCATACCGCGATGAACACCTGAAACCCCGATGCAGCAAGCGGACCATTGATACCGACGCCAACCGCTTTGAAACGTGCCTGGACGAATGGAAGTCGCGGAAAGTGCTGAGCATCGCCGAAGGCGACGTTCGCGGGCTGCACGCGAAGCTGGGGGCGGAGCGGGGGCATGTAACGGCCAACCGCTGCGTCCAGCTATTGCGGCGGATGTTTAATTGGGCGCGGCTTCCCAGCCCCGCCGGCAAGTCTGCGGTGACGATGTTCCGGGAGACATCCCGATCCCGTTTCGTCCAGCCGGATGAACTGCCGAAGCTGTTCAAGGCCCTGGACGATAAGCGGACCAACCCACTGATCCGCGACTTTGTTTACTTGTGCCTGTGGACCGGGGCAAGGCGATCCGCCGTCGCGTCGATGCGATATGAGGAGATCAACCTTGCGGCGGCGACGTGGACGATCCCGGCCAGCAAGAGCAAGAATGCCGAGCCGGTGACGATCCCGCTGGCACCGCCGGCACTGGAAATTATCAAACGGCGGATCGGCGATCCATCCGGGTTCATCTTTCCAAGCCATAGCAAGAGTGGACACCTTCAAGACCCGAAAAACACCTGGCGGAAGGTGCTCGAGCGCGCCGGGTTGAAAGACATTCACATTCACGATTTGAGGCGCACCCTGGGAAGCTGGCAAGCCGGGCTAGGCGCTTCACTCCCGATCATCGGCCGATCCTTGGGACACCGAGACACGGCTGCGACGGCGATCTATTCCCGCGTCAACCTTGATCCCGTCCGAGCGTCCGTGAATGCGGCGACGGCGGCGATGCTGGCGACGATGAAGCCAACGCGGAAGGGACGGCGTAAATGAGCAAAGCGGCTTCACACGATACCATGCGTTATAAGCCGACGACATTGGCACAGGCGCTGTCAGGCTACCTTTTGTGGACTCGGGAACTCCTGAAACTGATGGAAGCAATTGCGGCCGAGAGCAAACCGAATTTGCCGAAGAATTCAATTTGGGCGCCGAAGCCAAAACCAAACGGCGACCGCATTGTAACCCACTTGAAGGATTATCCCGTTCCACCAGAGGCGGTCGCATTTGACCTAATTCACCGCCTGCGGGCCGAGCGATACGACGCCGCGTACAAGCTAGCCGACAGCGAAAAGAAACGAACTGACGATCCGCGTGCGCCACTGGCCGAAAAATGGTCAACGCGGCTCCGAACCGCGCTTATAACGTCTGCGGTTGGCATCCGCGGAATGTTTGGGGTGCCGGAAGAATTGCCCCAAATGTACACACTCTTGAGCCGAAATCGTGACGCGCGGGAGAGGGTGAGGCGGGGAATACTTGAAGTGGAACGATTCCTCGCGGTCCTGGTTGTGCTCAACAGCGGCGGTCAAGTGCCCGGCGAGCCGGACCACAGCGATACGACGGTAGATAGGGCTGAAAAGTATCTGGTGGGCCATGAAGGCGCGCCCGGCGATGAAGTTGCCGAGGCAATTGGCGTTACCTGGGAGCATTTCCGGTCGGACATCGTTCCCAAACTGAAGGATCGCGGCTGGGGCAACGACCGCCGCACCGGCTATCGACGCCACAAACGCACCATGTAGCGCATGTAGCGCTACATCATTTCTCGCCGCGCTGCATACCCTGACTTGTCGGCTGCCTAAAGTGCCGACATGCAAAACGCAACTAATCCGAAACTCTTATCGCGTGCCGAAGCTGCTGAGCGGCTCGGCGTTTCAAAGGCCGCGCTCGAGGCGTGGGCGCATCGCGGCAAGCCGGCGTTGCCGTACATCAAGTGCGGCGGCGCTGCGCGCTACCGTGAATCCGATATCGAGAATTTCATGGCGTCGAGGACCGCAACGAGCGCGGCACAACATGCGGCGGCGACGGCATGAGCGCGATACCTTCCCTTTTGGACGATGCGCTCGGCTACTCCGGTC
>JBEKIV010000221.1:0-7030 GCA_050011595.1 Tepidisphaeraceae bacterium | reverse complement strand
CGTGACGTAGTTACCGAAGTTTGCGAACGTACTGATGATTTTCCCGTCCGCGTAATCCAGTGCTTGCTGAATCCCAGGTCATCCAAATCGAATGCTTCGTCGTCAAGCGAGGAAAGTTGATTTGTTAACGTTTCCAGATCCCATTCCGCCAACTCAGCCGTCCGATTGTCCGCAATGGCGAACGCCGTCAGCTCCGTCGGCGGCAAATCCGAGCGGACCACGCGAATCTCGGTCCATCCGAGCAATTGTGCCGCCGCCAATTGACCGTTGCCCGCCCGAACGACGCCGTGCGAATCCACCACGATCGGCTTCTGCTGGCCAAACCGCCGCAGACTTGCCGCGATGGCATCCAGATTCCGCTGCCCGTGCTTGCGCGGATTGGCCGGGTCCGCGCTGAGGCAGTTGATGGCCACCGTTTCAACCGTCACGTTTGGACAATCTCCCTGCTCAATATCCCGCCGGCGCCGTCGCCGCCGGCCAGCGTCTGGCGGCATTCAGCTTTTCGTTTCCCCGATATCGCTGCATCTCCGCCTCAACCTGGGCTTGCAGATGCGCGACGTGATCTCCCTGTCCATCGGCGTCGCGCAGTCCGCGCGACTGATAGAGCCACGCGCCGGCGATCACCGCGGCCCATCGCGTTACCAGGGCAACATCCGTGCCCATCGGCGACAGCGGCGTGACGTAGTTACCGAAGTTTGCGAACGTACTGATGATTTTCCCGTCCGCGTAATCCAGTGCTTGCTGAATCCGCGACACGTCCGCCGTGCACTGGGCGTTATCCAGTTGCGACCAGACGCGGACGTTATCGATGCCGAACTGCGATTCGACGTCGCTTTGCGCGGCATATCGTCCAGCGGCCGATCCGGCGCTGATTGGCGTTGCGGTGATTGGCATAACTCAAATCCCGAATGTTGAACCGCCAAGACGCCAAGGGCGCCAAAAAGAAATTGAATTATTAATTTGGGGCTTCTCTTCTTGGCGCTCTCGGCGTCTTGGCGGTTACATTTCTTCAAACCGAAAACGGCGGCGAGACATCCGGCCCATCGGCCCCGAGTTTCGTGAACACGGCGACGTAGGTGCCGCTCTGAACGAACGCGGGCGACAGCCAGCGGCCGTCCGGCCCCGTAATCGCCGTGGCCTGGACGCGACTGGGCTGCGACGGCCAATCCGTCGAAAGGTAAATCAGCACGTTGGCCCCCTCGATGCCGTCGCCGGCGGCATCCACGTATCGCAGGTTGTCGGCGCCGCCGGTGTTTTGGTTGATCGCGATCGGCCCGTCGCCGCCACCGACGTTCGCGGTATTCACGCTCGGCAATCCGCCGCTTAGCGAGACAACCGTGCCGCTCCAGTCGGCCACGTCCACCTTGAGATAATTATTCCCGTCGAGCGAAACCGCCTGCCCGCCGATCTGCGTGACGTTGACGTTGCCGCCGGAGAAGGTGCTGGTGCCTATGGAGCCAGGGAAGCTCACCGTTCCGGCGGCGCTGGCGGTTTGTCCGGCGATCTGAAGCACGTTGGCGTCCAGATTGGCGCCGTTCATCCCCACGTTGGCCGCGTTGGCGGCGCTCGATGCCAGCGGGAACGCCTCGGCCGCTCCCGTCCAGCAAATCAATCCGCCCAGCATGCCGTTACTTTGATCCGTTGCCGCGGCCGAGGAGCCGGACTGCTGGCGGAACAGGACCGGATAGACTCCCGCGGCCGTAATGGCGGCTGGAAAATTGCCGAGGTAAATGCCCGTCGCATCCTGCTCGGTCACGGTCACGGCATAGTCCGCCCAATCCGCTGCCGTCGGCGTCTCAAAGACGCTCGTGTCCGTCCTCCACGCCTGCCCCGCACCGTTGAGGACCACCGCGTAAACCGTCGCCCCGGACGCGAATTGTGTTTTGAACTCGTTGGCCATGTTTCTGCACCGTTTATCGCATCAAGCCGCCATACAATTGCGTTGCGTTCGGGACAATCGAAACGGACTTGAGCGCCCAAGCGCTTTCGTTTGCGTTATAGATCAGCGCCAAGTTCGCCCAATAACCCGCCTGGATTTCGGGAACGCTTCCCGAAACGTTTTTGAGGTCATAGGCGCTGTTAAACGCCAGCGTCATCGCGGTGCCGCCTGAGTTTGAGTTCGCAATGCGAATGCTCATTTGCGTTTGATCCGGCGGAGACCAAGCGGTAGGTGCGGCATTGATCGTCAGTAGGTTGCTCGTCAACGTCCCGGCATCGACCGAAACTTCGCTCACGTCGGCGATCGCCGGCGTGACGGCGCTTGAGGACATAGTCATCGTGGAAGGACTGGACGGCAAGCGAATGGTTGAACTGCCGGCCGCCGTCGTCACCACGAACTCGTTCCCGTGCAAAAGCTCTGTCGGCCAGCCAGGGCTGGACAAGGCGCTCCCTTTGTAGGGTGTGTTCTGGAAGAACTTGCAGTTTCTGCATGTTGCGCTTCCGATTGTTCCAAGCGTAAGGAATTGATTCAACGAGGAGCCAACCAATGTTGGATGGGCGCTGTCCGTGGAGCAGATTTGAAATTCACAGTGATCGAAAAGCGCGCTCGCCGTGAAGCCACTTAATTGATTCATCGAATAGCACCGCATTTCCGAAGAAGCGCCGTGCAGATAAGTAATGATGAAATGGCAGTTCAAATAAGTTTCGGAGAAGTTTCCTGGCCCTCCTAAATGTGCGCTTGCGTCCCAATTAGATCGGAACCAGGAATTCTCAGCCAACAACGTCACGTTCGACGTTCCAGAACTCATGTACAGAACGTCGATGTTGCCGCTGATGTCGACTTCGCGCAGAGTGATGGATGCAGCATTGGACGCAAGGACGACGGGAAAAATATCGTTTGAACTGTTGGCTGAACTGAGGGTAAGTTCCTCCAGTCCGGCATTATTCACGGTGACAAACGATCCGCTCGTAACACTCGAAGCCAGATTGATGATCGAAACGCCGATCCCGCACCCTTTAAGCCAGACGCCGGCGGCGAGGACTATCGCGGTTTCCGTGAAGGTTCCCGGCAGCGCGTAAATAGTCTGCCCGGACACGGCGACGGATGCGGCATGGGCAATCGTGGCAAAGGGCGCGGTGGCAAGCCCCGTGCCGGTGCTGTCGTTTCCATTCACCGGGTCTACGTAAATGAGGGTTGTTGCCGGAGTGGCCATCTCAATTTCCCTTCACGACAAACCCCGCCTGAATCCACGCGATGCAAGCGTTCGCCGTCAGCGCGGCGTTCCAGTTGCCGCTCCAATTGTTCTCCGCGGCCGCCAGGAAGCTCGGGCCGTCCACCACGCCCCCAATCCCCAGCGTCTTGGCATAACTCGAAACCGTCCGCGTCGGATCCACGTAGTTGGGTTCGACTGCGCTCACCCCTGGCGTCCCATTGACGCCTGGGAAGACGCAGTTGAGGTAGTTGATCGTCGCCGCCAGCGTTGAGGTTGCCCCGCTCACCTGAACCGGCGTCGGCCCGGCCCCGCTCGTCACGTTCGGCCAGTCATACCAATTGTGAATCTTGACATTGTTGAACGTGAACGTGCCGCTCGTCGCCGGCAATCCCTTGGCATTGTCCTGAAGGCAGACCTGGATTGCCGGGCCGCTATTCACCCCATCAGGCTTGTCCGCAAAGACGCAATTCTCCATCGTGCCCTTGGCCGCACAATCGAAGTAAAGGCCCCATCCGCGCTCGTACCCCGTCAAGTTGCCCGGCGCCCCGCAGGGCCCAAGCGAAAGCGCGTCTCCCACCTTGCCGGATTGCGTGATGGTGTACGTCCCGCCGCTGTTCGTCCCGCACGTCGTCAGCGGATCGAACTCAAGGTTGTCTCCATCGACAATGCAGTTGTTGAAGATCGTTTGATAGACTCCTCCATATCCGCCAATTGGACAGGCCAGATAGAGGACGCTGTCAAACAATCCCCCGCAATCCCCCTCACAACCTTCAGCGTCAGGGGTTGCAAATAGGGTGTCAATGACTCGATGCTGGGGGTCGTTCGTTTCGGTTGTCGGGTTGATGGCGACATAGCTGTCGTGTTCCCTTCCCGCCGGATCGCTCTTTGGCGCGAACTGCGCATCCCACCCGCAGTTGGCCAGGACGCAATCGAGCAACAAAAAGTCTTGCACGTGGAAGTGGTATTCGCCGTAGAACGCGGCGTAGCAATGCTCCCAGACGCAGCGGCGGAAGATCAGCGTCGTCAGTGGATAAGCATTCCCGCTCTGGATGTTGGTTCCGGTGATAAAGTGCTCGAACCGGCAATCCTCCACAAAAATGTGATTCGACGACGTTCCGCTGCCGCTGTCGCTAAAGCCCAGGACCTGTTGCTGAGTCGGTGGATTCGCCCCCTGGAAATCCAGGCCGTCCACGATCAAATAGGAGCTTGGCTTGGCAACACGAGGATCATCCATCCCGAAACCGCCCTGGCAGACCGGCCGGGCGTAAGTGTGATCGAGAAATCCATTCGGTCCAATTCGGCAGATGATCCTCGGCGTCGTTGCCGTGCCAAAAGAGTTCTCAAGATTCTGGTCCCATAGGGCCAGAGGGTAGGTCCGGTTGTCGGGGATCAGAATGACGCTGTCACCCGATTGCACCGCGCCGTTGAAGTCGCCGAATCGCGTCGCCTTGGCCAGCGACGGCCAGGAAAGTGCCACCGGCGAAACGTACGCAAGCTGGCCGGCGTTCCCGGCGGCGGTGATGTATGGGGAAAGGTCAATGAATCCATTGGCGTCATGCCCGTTGGTCCACAACGCCGCCAGCCACAGCGTCGATGCATAGGATTGGCCATTGATCCCCGGCAAGCCCAGGCCGTCGAGAAATTCGCCGACCGCGGCGGCGTACGCGGCTGGCTGAGTCGTCGGAGTCGGATTCATCGTTGGCGGCGTCACGACAACTGGCATCGGCTGTGTGGCCGGAGCAGTCGCCGGCTGACTAGCCGTCGGTGGAGTGTACGTAACGACTGCCCCATCCGGCGCGATAAACGTGACGGTTTGACCCAGAGTCCAGATGCCGGCGAGCGACATCCCCATCAGGATCGCGGCGAGAATCAGATCGCGTTGAAGTCTCATAGAGTCACCGGCTCGAAACGTCTTTCCACCGAATGAATAAGTCAATTGCCACGGGAACGCTCGCGCCGATGAAACTGAAGATCGCGCACATGGCGGCGACCTTGATCTTCACCGCCACCAATTCGTTCTTCAGTTCATCCAGCACCTGCCACAGCCGCGTGACCGTGGCGTCGAGCCGTTGCAGACTTCCCATAACGTGAATCCTGTACGCCTCCCAGCCGTCATGCTCTTCCTGATCGCTTGAATGGGGCGCGGGCATTCAATTTCCTTTCATCGGCCTGTTGTCGCTGAACATGCCAAAGATCACCACGCTCGCTGCGAAGTAGAGGATTGAAAGAGCCGTGGCCATGATGTCAGGCGCTCCGCAGGTCCTAAGCCTCGCTCGCCGCGCCCCATCTGTCGAGATGCGGGAGATCCGCCTTTAGGTGAACAATGTCCGCCTCCGTTCGATTGCACAGTCTCGTCGGGTCGGCCCGCATATTTCAAGGCCGCACCGGTCGCCAGCTTGCGCCGGCATCCGGCACGGGAGCGGAGGAGGAAACGAGATCAGGATGTTTTCGCCCCAGTCGCCCCAGCGGCAGCCAACGCTTGCCCGGCGGCGGTCAATCCGGCGTCCGCTGCGCCCAGCGCCCCGGCCGCGCCGGTCCCAGCCCCAGTTTGCAATTGCGTGCCGGCGGCCGATGCACCCGCGGCGACGGCGGCCAATAGCTGTTGCGAGGTCGGCTTGGAAACGGTGCTGTGGGCGACGATCCCGGCGATGACGCTGAATGCGCCGAGGATCCCCGCCAGGATTTGTCCCCAGGGCGCCGGCGCCACGACCGCAATCGTTGACGCTACGGCGCCGCTCACCGCCCCGGCCTCGCCCAGCGCCTGCGTCGTCGGATTATTCGGAACCTGCATCGACGCGCAAGCCGATCCCAGCGCCAAGATTGCCAGTGCCAGCGCTAAACTGCCGAAACCCAAAACTCGACCCGTCATATTGACTCCCATGATTGGTGGTTTGATAAAAACGACGGCGGGACCCCGGCATTAGCGGAGGCTTCGCCTTCCGTAGCGGAGGCTTCGCCTTCCGCTCACCGCCGGGTTTGGGGCTACGCGGCAAGGAGGTGGACCGCGACCGTCGCCCCGCCGTCGAATTCCAATGCGTAGGCTTCGCCTTCCGCGACGGAGGCTTTGAAATCGAGCTTTCCCGATCGTTTTATGCTGTCCCTCTATATCTAGAGCCGGGAGGTGAAAGTTTTAGACGTGTTTTCTAAAAATCCGCGAATTTTCTTAATTCTTTTTTCGCCGAACCCCGACCGCAGAACGGCCCGGCACACCAGAAGAGGTATCGGACCCAACATTACCACCATTGCCGGGATCACGCGATTGCCCCCCCCGCACGATGCCGCCTTGAACGGACGGATGACCCCCCAGTCAGCCAACCCCACCCGGACTTTCCCCGCACGTCCCGTTAGGGTTTTCCCATTTACTCAATCCTACAGGACCAAAGAGAAATGCCGATTGCTTCACAGGTTGACACCGGCTGAAGAGCGATCATAATCGCATAGGTTTCGCCTAGCCGACGTGGGCCGCCAATGCGACAAGGGTTAACGCCCTCCGCATGCGCCTGCGGGAGAATTTAATCGCCCAGGAGAAAGGCGGTCTTTGTCGATGGCTGGTCCGCGTTTCACAACCCCAAAATCCGTCTCGCCTTCTCGCGCCACCAAGCGATTCAAACTGGCCGAGGCAAATCGTTCCCTGCCGCTCGTTCGCCGCATCGTTTCCGATATCGTCAGGACCCACGAGAACATCACCCTCCTGCAAACCTCCCTTGAAACCGCCAAGCACAAGGATCAGCCCGCGATTCAGGCCAAGCTCGACCTCGTGGTCGAGCATCTCCAGAATTACGTCGAGGAACTGCACGAAATCGGTTGCGATCTCAAGGACTTTCAGATGGGCCTCGTCGATTTCATCGGCCGGCACCGCGGCCACGATGTCTGCCTCT
>JBEKIV010000220.1:0-7030 GCA_050011595.1 Tepidisphaeraceae bacterium | reverse complement strand
ACCAACTTCAGCATCACCCCGACGAAGCGGCCCTTGGCCGCTGCCAACCCTACTCCAAGTGAATGGCCGGCTTCGCCGCCGCCGAGGAATTGGAATCCGGCCGCGCCGACGAAACTGCCCAGACAAACGCCCACGATGGTGAGCACCAGGGGAAACACGAAGCTGCCGACGATGCCGCCGACGATCCCGCCGAGCAGCGCGCCGATCGCCGCTCGTCGTTCGCCGCCGGCTTTCCTGGCCGCCGCGCCGCCGGCGGTCATCTCCAATATTTCACCGCCCAGGCTCAGGACAAACAACGCCGCCAGGGATTTGAATCCGATGTGCCGCTCGTGCGTCAACAGCGCATAGATGGCCGCCGCCGCGGTCATCACCCATAACCCCGGCAACGTCACCACGACAAGCGCCAGAGCGCACACGGCGATCAAAATCAGGAGAACGTAATAGAGCCAGATCATGGGCAGGTATTGGTAGGGGGAAATTGCCGGTGGTCATCCATCAGATGACGATCATCCTCGAAAATTGCCAAATCATCCACGCGATGGCGGCCAGGGCTGCCAAGATCAGCAATCGCCGTAGAAATCTCAGCGTTCGTTGCCAGCGGAGCCGGCGGGCGATGAATCCCACGTCGCCCACGGTCAAATCCTCCGGCGGCGTCAGCGTGGCGTAGACTCGCACCAGTTCCGCGACGCGGGCGTCGAAGGTGTCGCCGGCGATCGCCGTCAGGGCGCGATTAGCGGCGATGTGGTGGTTTTCGGCCGCCCCGGTCGAACAATCCATCGCCACCGCCGTCTGCCTCGGATTCAGATGCTCGCCGCGGAAAAGCAGAAATGCCTCGCGCTGCTGAGCCGGAAGCAGCCGCAGGGCTTTGACGAACGCGACGTGCTGGGGCGGGGGATTCGACAACGTACGCACCAGGCAATCCTCGCTCGGATCGGGGGGTTTATTACTGGCCAGTTCCCGAGTCGTGAGAACGGTGTGATGGAAGAACCAGCCCGCCGCCTCGGCGGCATTGCTCCACCATGGCAAGGCCTGCAGGCTTTGCCGCATGACGGTTTTCACCGCCGCCTTTGCTTCATCCTCGCGCCCGCACAGAGCCAGGGCGATCCGGCAGACGCGCGGATAATGGGCGCGCAGAACGATCTCAACCGCGTCGCGGTGCATCTTGCGCGCCCGTGGCAGGGCGTCATCAACGAGATCGGAATCAACGTTGCTCGTGCCGACAGTGTGCGCCACCAAACGCGGAAATGGAAGTCGAGGCGCACGGCGGAGGGAAATCTGCTTCTGGGTCAATTTGGAGATTTCTGCGGCCAGGAGAACCCACGGATGGCCATCCGTGGGCTTTCGGGAGTGAACCAACACGGGAAATCCCTATCGGGATTTGCGTCGATGATCCAGGAACACGCGCTGCTTGCGCAGCTCGCGCGAATCGCCGAGGGATTGGATTTCCTGCAATGAGGCCAGGCGAACGGTGGGGCAGACTTTCAGTTCGCCGCGGAGCTTTTCGCAGATCGCTTCGTGAGCGCCGGCGGGGTCGCCACGCCAGGCGATGAGGATTTCCAACTCGTCGGATAGGGCGGTGGGGGCGGTGGCAATCATGAGGTAATCGATCAGATCGTCCAATCCCTGAAGGGCCCGCTGAACGGCGGCGGGATAGACGGTTGTGCCTTTGAGCTTCATGGCCTGGTCCTTGCGGCCAAGGATCGGCCCGATTCGCCCGGTCCAAAGTCCGCAGGGGCAGCGCTGGCGGGTAAGGAACGTTACGTCGCCGGTGGCGAATCGAATCAGGGGCATGGCCTCGACGCCGAGGGTGGTGGCGACGAGCTGACCTTCGCAGCCGTCGGGAACGGGGCGGCCGGCATCGTCGAGGATTTCGACGTGCAGCAATTGGGGATGGAGATGACCGCCCTGGCCGGCCTGGCATTCGCAAAGCGAGGAGGCCAGTTCGGTGTTCCCGTAGGTGGAGAAAACCTGGGAGTTCCAGGCTTGGGCGATGCGCGAGCCGAGGGGCGTGAGGGTCAAGTCGGAGTTGCGGACAGGCTCGCCGATGCAGATGAGTTTGCGGACCGTGGATTGGGCCAGATCGCGGCCCTGCTGATCGGCGTAGGCGGCGACGCGTCGCAGGAACGAGGGAACCGAGATGATCGCGGTGGGCTTGAGCCGCTCGATCATGGACAAAAGCATTGCCGGCGACCCGGCGCCGACCCGAACGACGGCAACCCCCAATTTTCGCAGGCCCTCGAAATAAGCCAGGCCGGCCATGAAGCATTTGTCGATCGTGACGGCCAGGACGACCAGATCGCCCGGCAACAGGCCCACGCGCCGAAAGCAGAGATATTCGTTCTGGCCAAGGCGGTCGAGGTCGCCCTGAGTGAGGGGATAGAGCGTTGGGATGCCGGAGGTGCCGCTAGTGGTGCAGAGGTCGAGGAGTTTTTCGCGCGGGATGCACCAGAACTGGTCGTTGGATTCCGAGACCTGTCTTTTGGTGGTGAGGGGAATTTGCTCCAGATCGGCGACGCCGCGGACCTGCGGGAATTCGGCGAGCCGGCGGCGGTAAAACGGAGAGTTTTTGCGGGCATAGGCGACGGTGGCCGCGACGCCGTGATCCAGGATCGCGTCGATCTTTTGGGGATTGAGGTCAGGCTCGATGTCCGGCGAATCGGTCGCAGGCGTCACGGAGGAGATTTTATTGGCGGGCGACGGGGGTGGCAACAGCGGCGGTTGTGGGTCATTTTGGAATAATCTGTTTTGCGGCGAGAGTTGGGTCAAGCAATACGGCGGGCAAGCCCGCCGGCTACACGGGGAAAATTATCCGCTAACACCGCGGCTATGGAATGTCGGATCGATCTGATAGGTTTATTCAATCCGCGATGAGCCGATTCGGCGTGACAACCTGGGTGGCGATTGGGGTTGCAACGGTGGCGACGCTGGTGCTGCCGGACCCGACGCGCAGCTGGGCGGTGGTTGCGGTGTGGCTGGTCTATCTGCCGATCTTCGCATGCGGGTTGTGGTTCATTGGCATGAACTTTTTCTGCCGGGCCGAGTGCCGGGGCCGAGTGGGGAAGATGAAGGTGGCGCTGACGTTTGACGATGGGCCTGATCCGGCCTCGACGCCGGAATTGTTGGAATTGCTTCGGCGCGAAGGAATTCCCGCGACGTTTTTCTGCATTGGCAGGAACGTGGCGGCTCATCCGGAACTGGCGGCGCGGATCGCGGGGGAAGGGCATCTGCTGGGAAATCACAGCTACCGGCATCCTTGGTTCATCAGCGCGCTCTTCGGCCGGTGGCTGAGCCGGGAACTGGAGCGCGGCCAGCGTGCGATCGAAGAAGCGGCGGGGGTGAGGGCGCGATTTTTCCGGCCGCCGAGCGGCATGACCGGCCCGCATTTCGCCAGCGCTTTGCGGCGGGCGGGGCTGAAGCTGGTCGGTTGGGACGTTCGGTCGTTCGACAAGTTAGGATCGACGCGAGGGGCGATCGAGCGGGTGGTTCGCAAAACGCGGGATGGAAGCATTATCCTGTTGCATGATGGGGGAGTTCCCGTCCAACGGTTGCTGGAGATCGTGGGGGCCGCCGTGCGGGAACTGCGTATGCGCGGGTTTGAGTTTGAGCGGGTGGATCGGATGCTGGAGGGCGCGGGGGAACCGCAAACGCCGCGTGAACGCGGCCGCTAAAAAAATGCGCTAGTCGCGCGGGAAATCGACGGCGCCGATCGGCAGCGTCCCGGCCCGATACATCTCCAGCACGCGATGAATGTCCACGTCCTGGCGGCGGTCGGCGTCGTTCACGGGGACGGCCGATCGGATGGCCTGGTGCAGTTCGCGGCTGCGGCGGTGGCAATGCTCAGAGTTGCGAAGATCGACCGCCTGGCACACCGCAAGCTGAACGATCGACAACACGGTTTCGGTCAACTCGACGATCCGCAGCGCATCGCGCGAGGCGATCGTGCCCATGCTCACCTTGTCCTGGTTGTGGGATTCGGTGCTCCGGCTGAAAACGCTGGCGGGCATGGTCAGCTTCAGCGCCTCGGCCGCCAGCGCCGACGTGGAAATCTGCATCGCCTTGAAGCCGTGATGGCTGACCTGTTCCGCGCTGGCATGGGCGACGAGATCGGCCGCCAGTCCGTTGCTCATGTGGGGGTTGCACAGAAGCGCCATTTGGCGGTCGGCCAGGTCGGCGACGTTGGCGACGGCGATCTTGAGCATGTCCATGGCCATGCAAACATGTCCGCCGTAGAAATTGCCGCCATGCAGGACGTCTCCGGTATCCGGGTCGAACAACGGGTTGTCGTTGGAACTGTTGATTTCGGTTTCCAGCACGTCGCGGATGAAGGTGAGCGAATCCAGCAGGACTCCGATGACGTGGGGTGCGCAGCGGACGGAATAGCGGTCCTGGATGCGGCCGTTGCGTTTGGATTCCCTGGCGGTGTAGGCGATGTCGTCGGCGATCCAGCGGGCGCAGGCAAGCTGGCCGGCGTGCGGCTTGGCGAGGAACAATCGCGGATCGAAATGATGCCGATTCCCCCGCAGCACGTCGCTGGCCATGGCGGTGATGGCGGCGGCCCAGCGTGCCGCGCGGCGGGCGCGGTCGTAGGCCAGGCACGCCAGACCTGTCATGACGCTGGTTCCGTTCATCAGCGCCAGGCTTTCCTTGGGCCGAAGCCGGATCGGTTTGATTCCCGCGGCGTCGAAAGCGTCGGCGGCCGGCATCACGCGATGGTCGAAAGAGACTTCGCGCTCGCCGATGAGCACGGCGGCGATGTACGACAGCGGCGTGAGATCGCCGCTGGCGCCGACGGAGCCTTCGCAAGGGATTTGCGGAAGAATGCGGAGATTGAGCAACTGGCAGAGCCGTTCCAGCAGCAGGGGCCGGACGGCGGAGCGGCCCTGGGCCAGGCTGGCCAGGCGGACGACCATGACGGCGGCGGTCTCGGTTTCGTTCAGGATTTGGCCGGTGCCGCAGCCGTGGAAGCGGACGAGGTTGGCGGCCATTTTCGCGGACAACGACGCGGGGACGGCGGTTTCGCAGCTAGCGCCGAACCCGGTGGTCACTCCATAAATGGCCGTGCCGCTTTCGATAAGATGATCGAGCAGGGCGACGGTTCGTTCGAGCTTTTGGCGGAAGGCGGGGGAACTATCGAGTTCGATCCGAGCCGAGCCGCTGGCGACCGCCAGCACGTCTTCGATCCGCAGCCGGGCCGGACCAATGGTGACAACTGCGGAGGCTTCGCCTTCCGCAACGGAGGCTTCGCCCTCCGCCGGGGAGACTTCGCCTTCCGCCGGGGCGGCATGAGCCACGGATATTCTCTTTGTTTTGATGTTGTGAATGTTGGCCTCTAGCAAGTCTTGGGGGATCATAATTCGAGGGGTCAATCAATGCCAGTGACATTGCGATCTTTGAGAAGCGAAGCCGCCAGGCGGCCGGCGGCGTGGCCGGTCGCCAGGCAGATGCCGCTGGCACGGATGGAGGCCATGGCAGCGGAGGTGGCGGAGAGACAGGCGCCGGCGGCGAGCAAATTCTCAACAGCCGCGCTTTGCAGGGCGGCGTGGGGAATGTCGTAGTGTTGGCCGACTGGGGGATAGGCATAGGTTGGGCCTTGGGATGCGTCCCAGCGTTCCAGCGGCCACCAGGCGTGGACGGCGTCGGGGCCGAACTGGCGGGCGAGCAGAACGTGCTGTTCATCCACGACGAACCTTCCGCGGAGGCGCAGGCCGTCGCGCGGCAGAATCCGGGGCGATTTTTCCACGATCCGCGCGCTGGCCAGGGCGGGGATCTGGCGGTTCAGATGTTGGACGACGTCGTTCAGAAACGATTCGGCATCGGCGTTGGACAATTCACGCGGATCGACGGCGAGTTTGCAGATTCCCTCGCCGGCCGCCGGACCGGGATAGAACACGGCAAACCGAGCCACGCGCGGGAGCAGCCCCTTCTCCACCGCCTGAGCCAGGACGTAGGGGATTTGCAGGCGGAGGAGTTCGGCGTCGCCGTCGATGCCGGAAAGGCGGGCGGCGAAGCCGCCTAGGATTCGACCGGCTGTGTCGTCGAGCGGAAGGACGGCGTCTTCACCGGCCAGCTTCAACACGGCACCGCCCCCGGTGCAGTCGATAATAATTTTCACGTCGATCCAATGAGATTCAGAGTCTTGCAATTGAATTGCCGTGATGCGATTGCCCTGCCGGCGGACGGCGGCGATTCGGCAGCCGAGGCGCACGTCGGCGTTGGATTCGGCGCAAATTTCCGCCAGGGCGGATTCCCAGACCGGGGCGGGGAATTCCAGCACCCAAGCCTTGCCCATTTGCCGCGGGAGGACGCCAGACGGCTCCTTGGTCAACATTCGCCGAACCATGTCGCGTTGGGCGAAGGCGTTCAGAGTGTCCAACGGGTCTTTCGGGGCCGAGGCATAGAGTCCGCACATGCAGCGGTGCATGGCGGCGGTGACGGAACCGCCAAGACGTGGGGAGCTGTCGATCAGGAGGACGTTGGCCGCGCCGCCGTTCGCCGCCGCCGCGGCGCAAACGCCCGCGGGGCCGGCGCCGATGACGGCGACGTCGTAGTCATTTTTAGTAACCCGGCTCGCTGGGGTCATAGGTAATATCGACAACGCTGTAGCCGGAGGTGTAGGCGCTGTCGTTGCCGAAGGTGATGATTCCTATTCCCTTGTAGTGGGCAGCCATCCGAAGGTCGTCGCCGCCGCCGTAATGGAAGGGAATAAACGCCTTGCCGGTCTGGTATGGGCCGCTCATGGATGTGGGCTGTCCGATGGCGGCAAACACCGCATCCCGTTCCTCGCCCATTTTCACCTTGGCGAAGATGCAGTCTGGCGGAATAGGCCGGGTGGCGGCGGATGGGGCGACGGCGGTACTACTGTTGTCCGCCTGCGTTGTCGTATCGCTGCCGCCGGAATGGCAGCCGGCGATGAACCAGAGCGCCGTGAGGATCGCGGCTGAACTCAGGACGAGATGTCTCATGTGGGTCTCCTTTCCCAAAAGTGATGGGCAACTATATATCAGCGTGGCAGTGTGCAGGCAATAGCCGA
>JBEKIV010000219.1:0-7095 GCA_050011595.1 Tepidisphaeraceae bacterium | reverse complement strand
TGCCCTACCCCCGGAAATCCTTTCGTTCCAGGAGGTTGATGGCCGATATTATCAACCACTGGATTATGAATACTCTATTGCCCCTTTTGAATCTGCCCGCGCCCCGAATTGAAGATCGGCAGCCCGCGCCCGCCCCGCCCACGCTGAAGCTCGACCGGCGCACCTACGACCGCGCCCTGTCGTGCAATCTTTGCGGACTCTGCCTCCCGGCCTGTCCCACCTATCTCCAGACCGGCCACGAAGCCGAAGGCCCCCGCGGGCGCATCCAACTCATGCGCGGACTCTCCGACGGAAAGATCCAACCCACCCGCAAGGTCCGCCAGCACCTCGATTCCTGCCTCAATTGCCGCGGCTGCGAAGCGGTTTGTCCCACCGGCGTCGTCTACCACGAACTCATCGAGGAAACCCGCGACCGCATCGCAAAACACGACCGCGAAAATCCCCCGGCTTTCCAATCCCATCGCCCCGTTCTGCGCTGGTTCGTCCGCAACGTCGTCACCCATCCCAACCGGCTCAAGATCTCCGTGGCGCCCATTCGGCTCCTGCAACGCGCCGGCGTCTATCAGGTCCTGCAACGCCTCCGCGTCATGGAACTGCTTCCACCGTCGCTCCGCAAAATGGAACAAATGCTCCCCGACTCCGGCCCCATCTGGCCCAGGCCGCTTCCCCGTTTCACCGGCGCCAAGGGAATGGATGCCGTCCTCGTCGCACTCCAGAACTCGGCGATCCTCGGTCAAAACGGCGTCTCCCGCCCGCGATCTCTCCAAAACGAAAGACTCACCCGCAAGATCGTTGGGTTCTTCGCCGGCTGCATCGGCAGCATCTTCTATGACCGCGTCAACCGCATGGCCATCGAACTCCTCGCCGCCTGCGGCGTCGACGTCTACGCCCCATTGCGGCAAGGTTGCTGCGGCGCAATCGACAAGCAGAGCGGCGATCTTGAACGCGCCCGCCAACTGGCGCGAAAAAATATCGACCTGTTCCTCCCCCGCGACGCAACCGCCGTCGATTTCATCGTCACCAACATCGGCGGCTGCGGTTCGACCCTGATGGATTACGACGTCCTGCTTCGCGACGACCCCGAATACGCCAGCCTCGCCCGCCAGTTTCGCCGCCGATACCGCGATATCTCGCAGATGCTCGCCGAACTGACCCTGCCCCAGATGACCCATCCGGTGAACCTCACCGCTGCGTATCACGACGCCTGCCATCTCTCCCACGCCCAGCGACTTCGCCAGCTTCCCCGCGAATTGCTGGCGCGCATCCCCGGTCTGAAGCTCGTTCCCCTTCCCGAGGCCGATCTCTGCTGCGGAGCCGCCGGCGCCTACCATCTCGAACAGCCCCAAATGGCCGCCGCACTCGCCGATCGCACGCTCGACAACCTCGCCGCCGCAAAGGTGGATGTCCTGATCTCGGGCAACGCCGGCTGCGCCGGGCACCTGGCCGCCCAGGCCAAATCCCGCGGCCAAAGCATCAAGATCGTCCATCCGGTAGAATTGATACATCAGGCCGTGTTCGGACCCAAGCGCGTTTAGCGGCGATGCTCGACGCCGCGGGCTGCCGCGCATTGTTCCAATGACCCACGTTTCCCACAGCGTCGCCCAAACGGAATCAATCGCCGCCGAATTCGCCAAAACCCTCGTCGGCGGCGAATGTATCGCCCTCGATGGCCCGCTGGGCGCCGGCAAAACTCAATTTGTCCGCGGCCTGGCCGCGGCGCTGGGCGCAAACCCTCGGGCCGTCACCAGCCCCACGTTCGTTCTTCTGAACGTATATCAAGGCGGCCGTCTGGCGGTATTCCATCTCGACGCCTACCGCGTCGCCGGGCCGCGTGATTTCGAATCCATCGGTTTCCCCGAGCTTCTCGATCAAAACGGCGTGGTCGTCGTCGAATGGGCCGGCCGCGTGAAGGAAATCCTTCCCCCCAATCGAATCAACGTCACGATGGAAGTAATCGGGAAGTCTGACCGCCGCCTGACGATCGATCGGGTGTAGAAGTTGTCTCAAATCCCCTTGGTTTGTCTGGAACGCCCACGGCGTCGCCGTGGGGATTCTCACGAGCCTCGCCCGCCGCGCATTTTCGCCAGCGCCGTCTGTTCGATCTGCCGCACCCGCTGCTTGGAAAGCCCCATCCGGGAACCCACCTGCGCGTACGTGGCCGGCCCGGCTTCGCTCAGGCCGAAATGCGCCGCGATCACGTCGCGTTCGCGCCGTTCCAGCCGGGACATCAATTGCTGAACCTCGTCCCGATCGCTCAACTGAGCCGCCCGGCGCAAATCGCCCCCATCCGCCACCGACGCCAGGGCCGTATCGCTCCCAATCGCCTCGTGCCCGTGCGACATCATCTCCGGCACGCTTCGCGCAAAACCCTTCATCAGCGCGAACGTCGCGTAGGTGCTGAAGCGATTGCCCTTGTGAACGTCGAACGATTCCACCGCCCGAATCAGGGTGAAGTTTCCGTCGCTGATCAATTCCATCAGCGCCAGCCCAGGCCGCAAATGCTTCCGGGCCACGCTGACCACCAGCCGGAGATTCGCCCGCACGATCTGGTTTTTGGCCTCCGCCATCCGCCGGCGAATCGCCTCCAGCCGATTCACGTCGCGCGCCCGGGCAAACTGCGGCTCGATCTTCCGCCGCGCCATCACGAATTCGTATTTGTGGAAATTCAACTTCAAAAACAAGGCCCGCTCGCGTCCCCGCGTCAAAAGCGGCGTCCGGTACAAATCCTGCAAATACGCCGGCAAATCACGCGGAATCCGCATCTCCTCCGGCTTGGCTTCGGCCGGCAATTCCTCCTGCGAAACAATCTGCTCGACCACGTCGGCGGCGTCCGGCTGGTGATAGAGCGGATCGTCGATAAACCGCACTTTTCGCCGCAGCAGAGCGGCTAGCCGCTCCTCGACGACTGCGCGATAGACCGCCGTCTTGCCCCGGCACGTCCGCCGGGCGATTTCGCCGATCGTTTCCCCGCCTCGATACGCCCCGGCGATCTGGGCGCGCTCTTCGGGCGACATTTCCACCGCGGCCTGTTTGAAGATCGCCGATTGCGGATTGGCCTGATCGTGATCGCGGATGATGTGGGCGATGGTCAGCGGCGAGCGGTCGAACCGCCACCCGATCCGCCGCGAAATCTCGCTCATGCAGCATTGGCAATGTCCCGCCAATCGCCGCGCCCGGCGAAGGATTTCCGTTTTCTCCTCCTCCGTCGCCTGCGAGAAATTCCCCGCGCGAATCACCTGATCGTGATGGATGGCCAGGAACCGCTCGACCATCCCCAGCATAAACCCAACGCGGCGTTTGCCGTCCTTGAACACAAACCGCCGGGCCGCAAGGCCCCGCCGACGCCAGCGCTGGATCGTCTTGCTCGTCACGTTGAATCGCTGGGCGACATCGTCGATGGTCATCACCGGCTGCGGCGATTCCGATTCGAGCAGGTCCAGCGTCTCGCTCACCTGTTCGATGAGCAACCCCAGATCGTGCTGCAAGGCCATTCCGGTTAGCAGAGTCTGGTCGAGCTTCTTGGGATGGTAGCCGGTGATGCGGAAGACGATCAAGTTGAACGGATAGGCCTTGGCCGGCTCGATATCGAGCAGAAGTTCTTCCGCTGCCGCTAGTTGCGTGAGCCGGGCGTCCTGCGGCGTGAAGGACATTTGCCGACACAAATCTCCGACCTTGTCGATCCGGAAATTCGGCATACACCTATTATCCCTACGGACTAGATATCGGTCAAGATCAAAATGAAGGCGCAAAATCCGGGTAGTAGGTCAATTTTGCTCCCGAAAGCCCACGGATGGCTATCCGTGGGTGGCCTGACCACTCAATTCGTCGATCCCTGCGGGCGAGAAGCCGGGGGCTGAGTGGCCATGCGAACTGCCGTAAAGACCAGATCATAATAGGCATGAAGGTCCATGGTCCCGACGAGGTCGCTGTCATTGACGGTGAATTTCTCCGTTCCGATGAATTTCAACATGCTCATGGCCAGCGGGGAGTTTTCATCCGACGGCGATTTGATGAAAGTGCGGCCAATTCGCTGCATGGCGCCGGTCTTGGCCGTTTCGGCCGTCGCAGGGTCCTTATAGTGGCTCCTGACGACAAATCCCGGGGATTCGGCCGGCGGAAGCACGAGGTAAACCGAACCATATTCGACGCTGTCCCATTCATTGCCGGTGATGTTCGTGGAAACCTTGCCGGTGGACAGGAGCTTGGGAATGATCTCCTTGAGCTTGCGCGGATTGATGGCCGCGCGGACAGGCGAGTCGCCCGCCGCCGATAGTCCCGCCGCCAGCGCCGGGCGAGGATCGGGCCAGTCGCCCCAATGCGGTAAGGCGGGCTCCGGTGCTCTGTCCACCACCGCATTACCAATGACTCTCAGCGCCCCGGAACCCTGGCTCTTCAGGTATTTGGCCAAAGTCCGCGCCGCTTCCGGGGATTCCGTCGGGTAAACAGCCGTGGCCGTCAGGCTCATGCTCGCGCCGGGTGAGGCGCCGACCGTCAGCTCGTCTGACCGGCTTAACAGATACAGGCTCGTTCCCCCCGCTTGCTCGAAACCATTGATCCATTTTTTCCCGGCGCCCAGGCCCGCCTGAATCATCCCATTGATGCGGGCGGCCGAAGTGGCATCCATTTGGGTTTGGCCAAGTTCCTTGCTCAAGTCGGCAGCCAACGCATCCAGATCAATTCCGGTGAGATCTATCGCGATGATGAGGTCGGTGCGGTCGGTCACGAACGGCGCGACGCGCGGGTCAAATCCGAAGGTTGCATCCGGGACGGCGGGGGCGGCCGGCGTCACGGCTTGCTGAGGGGCCACCACGGAGCGATTGGCAAAAGGCGCTAGGAAATAGACCCCCGCTCCGATGGGGATTCCGCCGATCAGGATCAGCGCCGCGGCGATTTTCAATTTTGTGGAGAGCACCATGGTGGATATTCCTTTGGAGAGGGCCGTCGCCTTGATTGAGGCGGAGGCCGGGAGACAACCCGCGGCGAACGTCGGGGGCGCCGCGTGGGTGGTATGGGCCAGCAGGGCCGCGCCCAGGGCGTCGCTGGGACCGGCGATTCCGCGGCGGCGCAAAACGGCGCGCAGTTTTTCGATGGCGCGAACAATGCGGATTTTCGCCGCGCCTTCGGAGACGCCCAATGCGGCCGCGACTTCGGTGAGTTCCTTTTGCTGATAGAATCGCAAGAGCAGCGCATCGCGGTCGCGGGATCGGAGGCGGCTGATGGAATCGTCCAGAATCGGCGATATTTCCTGCCACATCCGGTCCGGTTCGGACTGGAGAGTTTCACGGGTAGACATGGCAGCCAGCCTTTCGTACTTGTCACGCCGTATCCGGGCACGGATGGCGTTGGCCGATGCGTAGCGCGTGACCTTGAACAACCAGCGATGCAAAGGGACGCCGCCCAGCTTGGCCGCCTTGCCGGCTAGAACGAGAAAGACGGCTTGTGCGACGTCCTCGGCCAAATGGGGGTCGAGCACCATGCGCGCGGCGGCACAGTAGACCCAGTTGGAATGCCGCCCGACCAGTTCGGTAAACGCCTCCTGCGAACGGTGAGCCGCGAACTCCTGGAGGAGCGAAGAATCGGATTGGTCGTGGATCATGGTCATTCAACGATAACGTGTTCCGCCGAGCAAAATAGGTACAGAAAATTATCATTTCTGTGAGCTTTGCCGTCGGCAATACACTTGTCTCATAAATGGACGACGTGCGCCAAGATTGCGATTTGCCGCGTGAATACCTGGGGTTGGGGTTGCAGGACGCTTTCGGGGTTTTGCTCGAACGTCACATCGGGCTGGTTTATCCCGCGGCACGGCGAAGGGTGGGCAACGCCGACCGCTGCTTCGGATTGAATGGCTCGAACCGGCGAATTCGCCGCCAGATCAGGTGTACGCCGCTCAAAACCCACCCGCACGATTTCCGCCCGGAACGCCCACGGCGCTGCCGTGGGTCTTTCTTCGCCAAAGTGCACATTGACCTGCAACCCGCTCTAGTTCTTCTCCGGCATTCGTATCGTCAGCATGACCCGCTCGTTGTTGTCCAGCGTACGGAGTTGCAGATCGGCCCAGTAGAGGGGCTGATCACTTTTACGCTTCAGAACGTCCATGAGATTCGTCTGGAATTGGTTTTGCCAATCGTCGCCGTAGGCGCTCTTGGCGGAATCGACGAGCCGCCCGGCCGGTTCACGTTCGACGGAAACCAGTTCGTACCAAGTCCCGTTGATCTGGACCTGGGGAATGGCGTCCTGCCAGCGGATAGCCTGGAAAAGCGACGTCTGATCGGAGGCGGGAAAATTCATTAGAGCATGGCGGTTTTCCTCGGTCATGGGGACATTTTGAAGAGTCGTGACGGTCCTGTCTTCGTTGAGGGTACGGACTTGCAATAGGACGGTGTCGCCAGTCGGGTGATGCATGCGGCTCAGAACATCGACCAGATCTTCGCCAAAATGTTTTTGCCAGGCGGCGTCGCGGCTGCTCTTTTGAAAACTGATGATCTGGTTCACGCGCAAGTCGTCGATCGCGACCAATTCGTACCACGTTCCGTCGACCAGGACTTCGGGAACCTCGCCGTGCCATCGAAGGCCGGAAAAGGGAGCCGATTCGGCAGGGGCGGGGCTGGGCGGTGAATTAGCGGCGGGTTCCGCCTGTGTGGTGGCCTCGCTCCGACGCATGACGTAATACGAAGGCTTCTGCCCGCGAAGGATGACGTCGCCATTTTTCCACTCAAAAAACAGGTAATGCTGGCCATCCATTTCCTGAATTTCATAATGGCTTGCAGTCTTGTCGCCGTGATGAATTACCACTCCTTTCGTCCATGTCATCCAAGGCTGCGGCATCTTCCCGTTCTCCAGAAAAGTCAAACCCTCGAGAAAAAGTTGGCCCTTCCAGTTTTGCCGGTTTGGATTGAATTCGGATTTCTCGCGCACAAAATCCACGCTTTTCCAATCGCCGATAACGTCCGGGTCGTTGATGAAAGGCAAATCAATGTTGTCCACCTTTGCAACCGACATGGGGACGGTGGTGGGAGCGGTGGCCGGTGTCTGGGCATTGATGGAGTCGGACTGACCGTCGGCGAGCATCCAAACCGTTCCACACAGCGCGCC
>JBEKIV010000218.1:0-7133 GCA_050011595.1 Tepidisphaeraceae bacterium | reverse complement strand
TCGGGTCTTCGAAACCTTCAATCACACCGTCGGGGGCGGTGGCGACGACGCGCAGGCCGCGGCCGAGGCGGTCGGCGGATTGTTTGTGATAACTGTTGACGGAAATTTCGGGCTTGCCGACCGCTCGGCCGAGGCGCGAGGCGAGGTCAAGGGTGACGTTATGTCGGGGAAGCTCGTCGCCGATCTTACGATGCTCCAGGGGATTTGGGCGGGCCAGATCGGGGAGGAATTGATGGATGCTTCCACCGCGGTGGACGTTCATCAGTTGCGAGCCGAGGCAAACGCCGAGGGCGGGCAGCCGGCGGCGTTCGACTTCGGCGAGGAGGGCCAACTCGAATTTTTGGCGGGCGGGGTCGATGCGCACGGCTTTGGGATGCCAGGATTGGCCGTAGAGGGCGGGGTCGAGATCGTTTCCGCCGGTGAAGAGGAAACCGTCGCAGGCATCGACGAATTGGGGGACGAGGGCGAGATCGGATTGATAGGGAAGCAGCAGCGGCAGGCCGCCGGCGCGTTCGACGGACTTGGCATAGGCGTAGGGCGATTCGTATTTGTCGCCGTCGTCGTGGGTGTCGAGGGTGATGCCGATGAGGGGTCGGGTCATGGGAATTTGTTAATACGCCCACGGATGGCCATCCGTGGGCTTTGGGTTAGTCATGCCTCCACGGTCGTGGCTTGTTTGCGGTTGGCGCGTTTGCGGGCGTTTTCGTCGAGCAAATCCTTTCGCAGACGAATGCTGCCGGGGGTGACTTCCACCAGTTCGTCCTCCTCGATGTATTCCAGGGCCTGTTCGAGGGTCATTTTGCGCGCGGGCTTGAGGATGATGTTTTCGTCGCTGCCGGTGGTGCGCATGTTGGAAAGCTTTTTGGCCTTGGTGGGGTTGACGACGATGTCGTCTTCGCGGCAATGCTCGCCGACGACCTGGCCTTCGTAAACCGGCTCGCCGGGTTCGACGAACATGACGCCGCGGTCCTGGAGGGTGTTCAGGGCGTAAGCGTTGACGTTGGCGGCGACGTTGGAAATCATGACGCCGTTGACGCGGGCGGGGACGTCGCCGCGGAGCGGGGCGTATTCGTGGAAATTGTGGTGCATGATGGCTTGGCCCTGGGTGGCGTTGAGCATGCGGGTGCGCAGGCCGATCAGGCCGCGGGCGGGAATGGTGAATTCCAGGTGGACCTGTCCGGCGCGGTTGTCCATGCGGACGAGTTCGCCGCGGCGATTTCCGACCAATTCCATCGCCCCGCCGAGGTTTTTCTCCGGAACGTCGATGACCAGATATTCGATAGGTTCCAGGGTATTGCCGTCGTCGTCTTTTTTCAGGATGACGTGGGGCTTGCTGATGGACAGTTCGTAACCCTCGCGGCGCATGTTTTCGATGAGGATGCCGAGATGGAGCAGGCCGCGGCCGGCGACTTTGAAGGCGTCCTTGACGGCGGTTTCCTCGACCTTCAGGGCGACGTTGCTTTCCAGTTCCTTGAAAAGACGTTCGCGGAGGTTTCGGCTGGTGACGTATTTGCCCTCCTTGCCGACGAAGGGGGAATCGTTGACGCTGAACATCATGGTAAGCGTGGGCGGTTCGATCTCGGTGGCCACCAGCGGCTGGGGGTCGATCGGATCGCAGATGGAATCGGCAATGTCGACGGTTTCCAGGCCGACCAGGGCGACGATGTCGCCGGCGTCGGCTTGGTCGACGTCCTTTCGGCCGAGGCCGTCGAAAACCTGGACCTGCTGAACCTTGGTTTTGATGCACGCGCCGTCGCGCCGGACGACCGCGATCTGTTGGCCGCTACGGATTCGGCCGTTGAATATCCGGCCGACGCCGATGCGCCCGACGTAGTCGTTGTATAGAATGCTGCTGATCTGGATTTGGAGGGATTTGTCCGGATCGCCATGCGGAGCGGGAACATATTTCAGAAGGGCTTCGAAAACGGGAAGGATGTCGGTCCCCGGCTGCTCGAGATGCCAGGAGGCGGTGCCGGCGCGGCCGCTGGCGTAGAGGACGGGGAAATCGAGGGTTTCATCATCGGCGCCGAGTTCGACGAACAGGTCGAAGACCTCGTCGAGAACCTGGTGGGCGCGGGCGTCCTGACGGTCAATCTTGTTGATCACGACGATGGGGCGCAACTCGTGCTGGAAGGCCTTTTTCAGGACGAAGCGGGTCTGGGGCATAGGGCCCTCGGCGGCATCGACCAGAAGGAAAACCCCGTCGGCCATGCCGAGAACGCGCTCGACCTCGCCGCCGAAATCGGCGTGGCCGGGGGTGTCGATGAGGTTGATCTTGGTGGTTTTGCCGTCGGGGCCGGTGTAGTTGATGGCCACGTTCTTGGCCAGGATGGTGATCCCCCGCTCTCGCTCCAGGGGATTGGAATCGAGCAGGGTGTCCTGCTGGACCTGGCTGTCGCGGAAATTGCCGCTTTGGCGAAGCAAGGCATCCACGAGCGTGGTCTTGCCATGATCGACGTGGGCGATGATGGCGACGTTGCGAATGTTGTTACGCACCTGATTCATTCTATGACTTTCGTTCCAAAAATGGATTGTCTTGAGCTTCGAACAGCGTCAAAACGCGCTCCCCTGCGGGTCGTGGCTTAGAACGTTGCGGGGAAGGTAGGATACTGTCGCGGTTATAAGTACACAATCTCTTTAACCCCTTGGGAGGCATTTATGAAGAAAGCGGCGGCCATACTAGCGCCAATCGCATTGGCGGCGGGCATTTGCGGAATTCTGAAGGCGGATGACTCTTCGCCGCCACCGGCCCCGTTGCAGGGAAATGCCGAATATGTCTGGTTTGTCGAGCACCAGGCGGCGATCGACAAGGATGCCGAGGCCAGCGGGGTGCAGGCGGTGATCGAGGCCAAGAATTTGATGGGATCGAAGGGCCAGCCGGCGATCGACTTCTTTACCAAGGCCCTGTACGACTCCAAAAGCCCGGCCGTCAGGCGGCAAATTCGGTTGACGCTGTCCGATCTGTACAAGGAACAGGGCCAGACCGACAAGGCGCTGGATCAGTTGCAGCAGTTGATAATGGATCAGTGAACGCGGGAAACGCCGCGTAAACGCGGCCGCTAAAAAATACGGGTTGTGAAATCGCTCCTAAATCGGTTGGGGGACGATGCGGGAAAGGCCGCGGAGGGAGGCCTCGGTTTCGGATTTGAAGCGCCAGTGGCCGGGCCAGTCGCGATAGAGAACCTGGTGGAGTGCGCCGGCCGCCCCGCCGCTGACGAAAACGATGGGATGGATTCGGACGCCGCGGGATTTTAGCAGCGCCAGGCGAGCGCCGCTGGCTTTGGCGAGGGCGTCGATGATCGACATCAGCATGTCTTGGCGAGTCGTGGCAAGCGTGAGATTGGAGAAGGAGGCTTGCTTTTGCTCGATGCTGGTGCGCTCGCCGGCGAGGTAGGGTTGGAATATTACGGCGGTGTCGGCTGCGTGTTTTGATTTTCGGGCGAGATTGGCCAAGAGACGGTAATAATCCTCGGCGGAAAGATCGCGGAAGAACTGGTCGCGGGCCCAGGTGATGGCGGAGCCGGCGGCGGCGAGGGTGCCGACGGACAGCCAGAGGCGGCCGATGCCCAGGGCGCGGGTGAGCAGATTATCGTGCGGGCGCGGGTGGCGGGTGCAGAGACATAAAACGTCGGTGGAGCCGCTGACGTTGAGGAGTTGGCCGGGGCGAGGGCCGAAGAGTAGAAATGCCGCGCCGGTGTCGATCATGCCGGTCATCACGGGGGTGCCTTCGGTCAGGCCGAAGCGGCGGGCAGCCGGGGGGGTGATGGAGCCGGGGATTCGATCGGCGGGGATGATTTGGGGGAGTTTTGCCGGCGAGACGCCGGCGGCTTGGCAGAGTTCATCGCTCCAGGAGCCGAGCTTGAGGGTTTCGTAAAGGCCGGTGAAGGAGGCGTTGGACGGATCGATCACGCGCTGGCCGGTGAATTGGCGATGGAGGAAAGTGTTGAGATGGCCGATGAGATCGGCGTTGCGGATGATTTGCGGCTCGTGCTTGGCGTACCAGGCGAGGGTGGTGATGCTGATGCCGCCGGGGAAGGGGCGGTTGCCGGCGACGGATAGGAATCGTTGTTTGCCGACGCGGGCTTCGAGGTCGCGGGCGATTTGAATGCTGCGGCGATCCTGATGGGTCACGATGGGCGTGAGGGGTTTGCCGGTGCGGTCCATGGCAATCCAGGCGGGGGCCATGACGGACAGGCCGATGGCATCGACCCGGCGCGCCGCGGGGCCGAGATCGGCAATCGCATGGGTAATGGCCTTCAAGACTTTGGCGGGATCGACTTCGACCTTGGGGCCATCGAAATGCGTGGGATAGGCGGCGCGGGCGAGGGAACCGATGATGCGGCCATCGCGAACGATGCCCGCTTTGACGGAAGAGGAACCGAGATCAAGGCCAAGAATGGTCATTGGAATCTCCGACAAAGCGGCGTCGGAGCCTTTAGATGTCACGATTGATTATGACTCGAATTCCGCGCGCGGAATGCCGGATTGACGGATAATAGAACGTAGTGTCCCGATCTTGAGTTCCTTGTGGTTCGGGACGGGCACTGTCGTGGTGCCGGCCGGCGTCGTCCGTTGCATGACAACATGGCTGCCGCACCATGGCGAATCCGTGCCGCACTAAAATGTCGCAAACCGCTGCGCCCGATAGAACGCCAAGCCTACCCAACGGGTATCTCCACCTGAGTCACAAACACGTCGCCCGTCATTCGCTGTTGAACCTCGGATTCCGGAGCGCATTCAAAAAAAAGCTCGAGAGCCTCTCGCAGATTGTTTTTTGCGCTTTCGATGGAGTCGCCCTGGCTGGCGATATCCAACTCGGGACAAAGAGCCACAAAACCGTCGCCTTCCGTCTGAATGATTGCCGTCAAACGTCTATTCATAATCGTGCACCGCCGGCATTGTACCAACGGCAAAGGAGCCATGACAGGTCCGAACCGGGTTATACTTCGCGGCTAAACCATGAATTCCGATCAACGGTTGAAATATGTTGAAGGTTTGCGCGGGATCGCGGTGCTGCTGGTGGTGCTGGATCACGTGTTCCGCTCGACGCTGGTGTTTTGGCCGTATGCCGGGTGGAAGGCGACGGCGCGGGATGGGCTGAACTGGGTGAGCAACGGACGGGCGAGCCTGGCGTTTTTCATCGTGTTGTCGGGATATCTGCTGATGCGGCCGGTGCTGGAAAACGATGGAAAGGTGCGCGGGGGTTTGGCGGGTTTTTTGGGCCGGCGAGGCGGGCGGTTGTTGCCGGGATATTTCGCGGCGTTTGCCGGGTCGATTCTGGCGATTCGATGGTGGCCGGCCATGCAAACGCGGCTGAGCGTGGAATGGCAGGATGCGTTGCCGGTGGTCGGGCCGGGATCGGGGAAAATGATTTTTTCGCATCTTTTGCTGGTGCATAATTTTTCGTTTCGCTGGGCGTTCAAGGGCGATCCGCCGGTGTGGACCGTGGCGACGCAAGGGCAGATTTACCTGCTGATGCCGCTGCTGCTTCTTCCCGTCTGGCGGAGGATCGGGATGTCCGGGACGGTCGCCCTGGCGCTGGCGCTGGGGCTGGGAACGTTTCTGGCAACCGGGAAAGGCCACGCGGCGGCGCCGTGGTTTTTGGGCCTGTTCGCCTTCGGAATGGCCGCGGCACAGCGGGAACGCACGCATCGGGGATATGAGCGGCAGTTCTACGGTTGGCTGGCGGCGATTCTCTTCGCGGCATACGCGGGAGTCACGCTGGCGTTCTCATTCGGGTGTTACCGGTTCATCACCATCGACGGATGGGAAGGGGTCGGGGCACACTGGTTTTTCGATTGCTGGATCGGATTGGCGACGGCGTGCCTGCTCATCTTCGCATCCTCGGCCCCGCAACATTGGCTGATGCGATGGCTTTGCCAGCGGTGGCTCGTGGGCATCGGGGCGATCTCGTACAGCGTGTATCTCATCCACGACCCGATCCTGGCGATGATGAAAATCGGGCTGGACCGCGGCGGGCTGGGCCAATTTGAGCAGTTCGGCTGCTACCTGGCCGTGGGCGTGCCGATATTGCTGGGGGCCGGCTGGGCGTTCCATCAGTTGTTTGAAAAACCGTTTCGGGAACGTACATTGGCGCCCTTGAGCACCCGTAGCTCAGTCGGATAGAGCAGTGGATTTCTAATCCACCGGTCGCAGGTTCGAATCCTGCCGGGTGCGATTTGGACTGAATCCGGGGTTGAAGCTCGCCAAAACGTTTTCGGAGGATAGGTAAAACGCGCGTTTTTGGCTGGTTTTTGGGGGCGGTGACAACGACGCGGTTTTTGATAGCGCCAGGGGCGACGTTGTCACTGTCACCGTGCCATTTCGCGAATTTTCACTCGGCGTGCACCGCGCGAGAAAGTAGAGCAGTGGACAGTGGAAAGTAGAGCAAGAAAAACAACGCCCTCTACATCTATAGCCGGGAGGTGAAGGTTTTAGACGTGTTTTTGGGAAAGCGGGGATTTTTTGGAATTATTTTTGACGACGAGTGCGGGGACGGGGAACAGGATCGGTTTTACGGCCGCCCAGCGGGATGCCTAACCGGCCGGAAGGCAACGGACCATCAGTGCGTCTGTTCTGTTTAGGCGGCCTTCCGCTTGGGAAAATCCTTCTTGAATTCGTCGAGCGCTGGCTTTAGTCCCTCGGCCATCCGGGAAACTGTTGCGGTTAGCTCTTCAAAATGCTCGATGAAATCCCAGATGGTGTTGACGGCCGCCGGCTCTTCCCGCCCGGCAATGAGCTGCTCGGCGTAGCCAGCAGCATTCCTTATATCCTGAACCGATCTGGTGATTGCAATTTCACGGGCGAGGGCGGCCTTAACCGTTGCCACCGCGTTGTAGACACTACGTTTTGGTGTGTTTGCCATCGTCTGTCCTTCCGGTAAGAACCCCGTTTCGTCCATCGGCCCTACACCAAATCCACTTTAGCAGATTGTTTTGCCCCGTATCGCAATCATGCCGACTTAATTAGGGACAGTCACCTATTTCGATGTCTCGAAATAGGTGACTGTCCTGCCCTGTCTCGACCCTCCGATTTTACCAGGCGCGCAAATTTAAGGAATCGTGTAGATGATGGGGAATGTTGACCTGCAAATCGCCACGGAAGGTGATGCTTGTCGCGTATCATCTGGCGAG
>JBEKIV010000217.1:0-7166 GCA_050011595.1 Tepidisphaeraceae bacterium | reverse complement strand
TTCGAGCGGAATAATTCGGTGACCGATGCTCAGGGCAACACGATTCCATACACAAAAAGCGCGTATTTCTGGACCGATCTGGGCGTCACCGTTTTCGCCGTCGCCCTGATCGTGGAAGGGATCGTTCTCGCCGCCGCCAGAAGGATTGCCCCGCTGATCTTTGCGTTTTGCCTGACCGTGCTTGGGGCGGTGGTCAACGTGGTGGTGATCGCTTACGCGTATCCGCTCATCGGCTTTCCCGCCGTCTGCGGCGTCGGCGTCGCGGTGCTGGGGTATATGGCCTTAACCCAATGGCGGCTTATCGGCATGCTGCGCTAGCAAGCAGATAAATCCGTCATTGGTCATTGGTTAAATTCCAACTGGAGCGGGTTGCAGGTCGATGTGCACTGTTGCGAAGAAAGACCCACGGCAGCGCCGTGGGTGTTCCGGGCAGAATCGGCGCCGGTGGATTTACACCGACTTGCGACGTGCTCCAGCATTTACAAATGACCAATGACAAATGACCAATGACCAATCCAAAAAAAACCTCGGACGCGGGGAGATGCGTCCGAGGCTCAGGGGAGGGAAAGGCTGTCTCGATTTCTCGTAATGCGCTTCCATTGTGAGAATGCGCCTGCGAATAAAAAGTAACAGGAAAATGAGAAGATTCGTTAGGAAAGGGTCCAGCGAACGAGCCAGTTGCGGCGTGCGAATGGGCCGATCCGGCCAGCCGAGTCGTCGGCGATGCTTCGGTCGATCTCGTCGAATCGGCCGGTGGTCGGCTCCACGGCGAAATGCCTGTTCCCTGCCCCGGCCGTGTTGATCCAAACTCCCCAGAACGCCGGCATGCCGTCGCCGGATTCATACTCCATCCGCAGCTTTCGCTTCCGTGTCGGATAGGATACGACGAACGGCGATTCAATCGGGTCGGCCGAATATAACTTCCAGCCGCGCTTTGCCGGCAAAGAATCCAGCCGGGATAAGTCTTCGTTATCGCCCAGCATCGGCCATGAAAACGTCGTGTCGTACCGCTTCCCTTCCGCATCATGGCTCCAACGGAACCGCTTCTGAGCGACGTCCAATTGCACGGGCTGCGCCCCCGACATCAGGCCGTGCAGCGCCCAGACAAATCGGAACTCAAATGGAGCCAGGTTCATCAGATCGTATTCCGCCACGATGGCCGAATCCTGAAGATACAGCTTGCGTGTCAGCCGGTATCCAAAACGCAGGCCGTGCCAAACCGTGGTGATTCCATCCTTGGTGGGAACCGCCGTGGTTGTGGGGATCCCCCAAAGCTCGCCGTGATCGGGAACGGCGATGCCGTTGTACGGATGGCGTGGATAGGTGCTTCGCGCCACCGCGGGAAAGCACTCGTCCCAGCCGGCGTACCAGTGATCGCCATACGGCGCATCGTAATGCGGTGAATCGGGCAGCTCCGCCGGATACGTGAACATCAACTCGAATTGATCCGACTTGTCGATGATGCTGGAAACCTTGCCGCCGATCTGCGGCCAGACCTCCATGCGAATCGCGTTGTTTTCAATTGTTACCGGATGCATCGTCGTTCCGACTGCCGAGAGACACATTAACCGGCGAGGCTCCGCATGTACATGCCGAGACGTTGCCCATTATTCACGGTTGAGTCGACGGCTGCGTCGCGGGAGCGAGTTCGGATTTGGTCGCAAGGGAGTCCGCCCGAGTGCTCGGCCCAGGCGTCAAAACGGAAGTTGGGGATTGTTCCAGCACGATCACCGCGTCCACGGTTTGCAAGGTCTGCCAACGATTGACCGACATCCCCACCGCCGGTGCGGTGGTCGGCGTCGCCAGCCTGTCAGCCGCCCCATTGGCGGATACCGACGGTTGGCTCGTCGCCGTCGCGGCGAGGGCTTCCACGCCCATGACGTTCACTTCTTTGTCCGTCTTCACGCTCGGCTCAGTCGTCGCCGGCGTCAGCGCCAACTGCATCAGCGGCTGCGCCGACTGCATAGTCACCTGAACCTCCGGGCCGTTCTGGGGCACGATTAAGGTTTGCCGCAGCGCGTCGGCCTGCTCGGCCGTCAGGCCGCGGGCAACGTAAAAAACATCGCTCGACGGCTGCGTCGTCGCTTCCGCCGTTTCCGCGGCGACGTTGCCCGAGGTGTCGAGAGCTTTCAGCGAGTATTTCAATGGACTCTGGGCCGCGCCGCCGGCAACCGCGCCGCCGGTGGGCAGCGTGGTCGCATTGGATTTCCAATCCGCGTCTTGGGGAATGACGTTCCACGAGATGCCGGTGCTGTTGTTGAGGAACTGCGCGATCTGGACTTTCGTCGCCGGTGCATCGGAACTGTTGACCACCATGAGCACGGGCGCCCAATTCCCGCCGCCTATACCGCCGCCGTTGGCGTTAACGCCGTATCCGGAACTTTCCAGCCGCCGGCGAATGGCGCCCAGGTCCAGTTGACTCGCCGTCACCACCTGTGGCCGCGACTGATCGTTGAGATTTTGCAGCTTCTGCATCGTCGCCTCGGCCGGCTGCACCTTCACCTCGGCCTGATGAGCGGCCGCTTGCGGCACTTCGGATGGCGCCGCCCCAGGCGGGGCCGTGGGCGCATTCGACTCGGGCGCATTTGCCTGGGGCGCGCTCACCGCGCTCGTCGGCTCCATATTCAGGAACTTGTTCTCCGCCAGGTTCTGCGTGAACGTCGCCGGCTTCAGCGTCGGACCCAATGCCTTGTACAAAATGAAACACAATGAGGCGAAGAGCAAAAATATCGCGGCGATCGCGAAGAACTGAGGCCACCGGCTCACGCCCTGCCGCTGGGGAACCACCGCGCCGGGTCCATCCAGCAACATCGAGCGTTCCGCCTTTTGCCGCAGCGAATCCCCCAGGTCCATCGGCGCCTTGACCCGCGGCAAGCCGCGGACCAGATCGCGCATCGCCGTCAACTCCGTCAGCAGCTTGCGGTGCTGCGGATTGTCCTGAAGGAGCTTCTCGATCTGCGCCCGCCCCGCGGCGTCCAGGTCGCCCTCGATATAAGCACAGAGCATGGCTTCGCTGATGTCTTCCATTCAATGACCCAAATCGCGAAGAATCCGAAATCCGAAATCCGAATGACGAATCAAATCCGAATGCCCCAATGACAAATGACGAATGACAAATGGCAAATGACGGAATAATTCAGATTTCGTCATTCGGGCTTGATTCGTCATTCGGATTTCGGATTTCGGATTTCTCATCATTTTCCCTTCAATTTCCGATCCGCGATGTACGCCCCCAACTCATCCCTCAACGCCACCCGTGCCCGGAACAACCGGCTCTTCAGCGTTCCCAACGGCAAACCAAGCACGTCGGCCATCTGCTGGTAATCGAATCCCTCCACGTCGCGCATGACCAGCACCGCGCGATATTCTCCGTCGAGCCGGCCCAGGGCGTCGAGGACGATCTGATGCCGCTCGTTGCGCTCGGCCGCCTGCGGCGGCGTGTCGCCTTTGGCCGAGGCGAGGCGATCCACCAGCGCCGCCGCCTGGTCTTCGCGCCGCAACTGGCCGTTTCCACCGCGCGGGACGCCGTCCAATGAGAAGACACGCATGCGTTGCGACCGGCGGAGATTGCTGATGGCCAGGTTCATGCCAATGCGGAAGAGCCAGGTGTAGGGCGAGGCCTCGCCGCGAAACGTCGCGATTTTTTCCAGCCCGCGGGTGAAGGTTTCCTGGGTCAACTCGCGAGCCTCTTCCGGTTCGCCAACCATCCTGAGCAGCGCGTTGAAGAGACGATCCTGATAAAGGACGACGATTTGGCCGTATGCCGAGCGGTCGCCGCCGCGGGCCTCGAGGAACAAGGCCGCTTCCCTGTCGCGACCCGGCGTTCCGCCCTGTCCGGCCGATTCGCCCTTGGGCGAAAATTCGGCCTCGCAATTGGCGCCGCTCAAACTTGACATGGGATTAGACGCAGGAAAGTCCAAAAAGTTCCCCGGATATCGGCTGGGAACCATCCTATCGCCGCCGGTCATCCATGACCGGAAATCTTCGACACCCATCATGCCATCGGGCTGTGGCGGAGTCAATCGCCGGGAGCGGGTCGTCGGCCGATAGCATGGCGACGCATTACCGGTTCGCTTCGCCTTTGGTTTGCTCTTTGTAGGAAATGCAAATTCCGGCTTTAGATTGATCGGCATCCATACGGCCGGTACGATGTCTCCTATCGCCAAGATGTTTGGAAATTACTAATGCGATTCCACTGGGACCGGATTAAAGCCGCCGAGAATCAGCGGAAGCATCGCGTTTCATTTGAAGAGGCATGCACGATATTTTCCGACGCATCGATATTGACCGTGCATGACGAAAAGCATTCCTGGCAAGAGGACCGTTGGGCAAGCATGGGAATGTCGATTACTGGCAGAATACTTGTCGCGATCCATTCCTGGCCTGAGCCGGACGAATCCGGTGAGGAAGTCGTGAGAATCATTTCGGCTCGCCGAGCCAATAAGCACGAACGGGCGACGTACCTGGAGCGGAAACGATGAAAAAACACTACGATTTTTCCAAGGCTGTCCAAGGCAAGCTGTACCGGCCGGCCAAAACATTGCATATCCCCATCTACCTCGACGAGGACGTGCGTCGGAAACTTCTCGGCAAAGACAAACGCGCCACCGCAAAGCCCGCGGCAGGCCGAGGGTCGGGAAGGGAGCCGAGATCGTTCCCGTCAGCATTGAGCGGGAATTGTTGACCCGGGCCGACGCGTTCGCACAGCGGCACAAACTCAAACGATCCGAAATGGTGGCCCAAGGACTTAAGCTCGTGATGGCAAACCAAGCTTAATGGCGGCAAACGTTGGTTAGGTGAGAGGCGCGGGAGAATTCCGATATCGCCCGGCAAAAGTCAATTGAAGAACAAATCGGTGCTGACCTTGAAATGCTCCGCCAGGATACGGATGTGAGTTTTGCTTAGTTGCCGCTCGCCGCGGAGGATGGCGCTGCCCAACGGCCGATTGCCCAATAAACGGCCGAGATCCGAACCGCCCATGTCTTGCTCCTTGAGCATGCGTTTGAGGGTATCCAGCGGCGTGCCTCGTCCGCCGACAGCATGGCGACGGGTCTCATACTTCTGAATAATGTCGGTCAATACGTCGAGATAATCCGCCTGGTCCTTGCTGAGGCCAACCGAACCCACCAGCGCCTCGGCCACCTCAAGGGCATTGTCGTAATCGACTTCATCATGCAGCGGCCGCAATGGAAACAGGGCGACCAGTTCAGCGTAAATCGCGGGCATTGGCTTTGATCCATCTTGCGGCTGACCGTTCATAAGCGCGGGGTGTCATAGGCGACTTGCCCAACCCGCCATTTATTATAAAATCAGTTCGCGAAATGTGTGAATTCCGCTGGAATGCCTGCAATGTGGACCACATCAGCGAGCATGGCGTCAATTGGACCGAGGCCGAGTTTGTCGTCAGTCATCCACCGAGGGGCTTTCCCCGGCGAGAACCGGAAGAGAAGTATCGTGTTTGGGGGCGTACAATTGATGGCCGATATCTGCAGGTGGTTTACATTTTCGATCCGCCCGGCGTGATTTACGTGATCCATGCTCGGTCCCTGACCGATAGGGAGAAACGCCGACTGCGGCAAAGGAACGATTGATGCCGAAGCGCAAATGCTATTCCGAGATGACGACCGCGCAGCTGCGTGAGGCAACGCGGGAATATGATCGAGAATGGACCGGCCCCGGCTTGCCGGGCAGGCCCCTGACGGCCGCGGATCGCGCTCTCCACCGCAAAGCCCGCGGCCGGCCGATGGTCAGCAAGGGAGCCAAGGTCGTTCCCGTCAGCATTGAGCGGGAATTGTTGACCCAGGCCGACGCCTTCGCACACCGGCACAAACTCAAACGATCCGAAATGGTGGCCCAAGGACTTAGACTCGTGATGGCAAACCGAGCTTAGCGGCCGCAAACCTTGGTTAACCGATCGCGCCACGTTGAGTGCTTGGGAAAAAGGCAAAAACCGCGGATTGCGCGGATATGGGCGGCGATAAATAGGATATCTCTAAATTCTTATCGGTGATTCAGAGTTGCCCCGGGCTGATTTCCGCTCGTTTTTTTCATTTGGTGCCGGTTCGATGAGGAGATGTACTCAGTTCTTCCGCGCGGTATCATGGTATCATGCCCCTATCGGATTTACGTCTGAACCGACTAATCTCCCTAGTGCAAGACAGCTTTCGAATTCGAGAGAATCATGATCCCGATTACATTGATCTCGCAGGCCACTTGAATAGGGTCTGGGGAGGTCAACACCAAGTAATCTACGGGCGCCGGGGTTCCGGGAAGTCGTGTTTACTTGTGTATGCACATCGGCACTCAGGCTCACAGTCCGTCGTCTCATTCTATCTCAGCGTAGATGAGGTAAAGCGCCTCACATTTCCGGACATCCTGGTTCGCCTGCTGCTTACATTGTTTATGCGACTCGCGGGTGCGAGCTGTCCAGTTTGGAATCCCCGCAACTGGGCGATACGAAGGTCGCTGAAACGAACCATTCGAGATCTGCAGACACAGCTTGATCGCGCTGGACGGGCAGAGGTAATCCAGGAAACGAATACCAGCGATGCGGCATCAGTAAGGGCAAGGATCGCCAGGGCGGTTGAGGCTGGCGGCTCGTACGAGCGGACACACGCCAAATCCGTTCGTTCTGCCTTTAGCGTTGAGAAAATAGAGCACCTGGAGCGGCACCTTCAAGACTACAAGTCAGTTCTCGCAAGAGCGATCCGACGCATTGGCGGCGAGCGTGTTCTCTTTATGCTCGACGACTTTTATTCGCTAGACATAGCCGTTCAGCCTGACGTCGTCGACTATCTCCATCGTCTAGTGCGAGGCCTTAACATCTACCTGAAACTTGGCACCATTCGACATCGTTCTTCGCTGGTGCGACAGGAGGGCCAGACGATTGGGGTAGAACTACACGGCGATGTGGAACCGATCGACCTCGATCACACATTGGATGACTTGCCGCGTACGCAGGATTTTCTACGACAGATGCTGGATGCGCTCGGGAAGAAGGTCGGGATAGAGTCTGTATCCAGCGAGTTCTTCAATCCGGATGCGTTGCACGAACTGACGCTTGCTTCCGGGGGGGTTGCGCGCGATTTCCTGACAATCTTCGTGGAGGCGGTGGCGGCGGCGCGCGCTGGTGGCGAGACAAGGTGGCTTACTCCAAAGTACATCGA
>JBEKIV010000216.1:0-7183 GCA_050011595.1 Tepidisphaeraceae bacterium | reverse complement strand
CGATCACCATTGAAGACAATCGCTGGTACGACGTCCGCATTGAGTTGAAAGGAACGGACATCAAGTGCTATCTCGACGACAAGCTGATCACCGAGGCAACCGACGCTCCCGTTGCCCCGGTGCCGGCGATTTACGCCTCGGCCAGCCGGGTCAGCGCGACGGGGCGGGTGATCTTGAAGGTCGTGAACGTCTCCTCAACTGGGCAGACCCTTCAGATCAACTTGCAAGGGACAACCGATGTCAAGGCGGACGCGCAGGCCGTCGTACTGACCGGCCAGCGTGGGGACGTGAACACGCTCGACGAGCCGCGAAAGGTCTTCCCGACGGAAGTCGAATTTCACGATGCCGCCGCATCGTTCAGCCACGAATTCCCCGCGTTTTCCGTGAGCGTCTTGAAGATAGACGCCAAACCATGAACCGCGGATCAAAGCAGAGAACGCCCACGGCGCTGCCGTGGGGCATTCTCTGCCCGCCGAAGAACTCACGCCGCGTTGCGAATTCGCCCCACCGCGCCCGGAGCGAACGTTTCCGGCGGGATTTGCACCCCGATCGACTCCAGCTTGTGCATGAATTGCGGGCGCAATCCGCACGGCAGCAGGCAACCCTCCACTTTTCCGTTGGCCGTGCCGCCGGGCGATTCCTTGAACTTGAACAGTTCCTGCATCAGGACCCTGTCCCCTTCCATGCCGGAGACTTCCGTCACGCTGGTGACTTTTCTCGACCCGTCGCGCATTCGCGCCGCATGCACGATGAGTTGAATCGCCGAGCCGATCTGTTCGCGAATGACCCGGATGGGGAAATCGATCCCCGCCATCAGCGACATGGTTTCGATTCGCGAGATCGCGTCGCGCGGGCTGTTGGCATGCAGCGTGGTGAGCGAGCCGTCGTGGCCGGTGTTCATCGCCTGGAGCATGTCCAGCGCCTCCGCGCCGCGGCACTCGCCGACCACGATCCGTTCCGGACGCATCCGCAGCGCGTTGCGCACCAGTTCGCGAATCGTCACCTGTGCCCCGCTGTCCTCGCCGGAACGCTTCGCCTCCAGCGTGATGACGTGGTCCTGATTCAATTGCAATTCGGCCGCGTCCTCGATCGTCACGATGCGCTCGTCCGCACTGATGCAACCCGACAATATGTTCAGCAGCGTGGTCTTGCCAGAACCCGTGCCCCCGCAAACGACGATGTTCAGCCGGCCCTGCACGCACGCCTTGAGGAATTCCGCGATCGGCGCCGTCAGCGACCCGAAGCTCACGAGGTCTTCCATCGTCAGCCGCTTCCGGCTGAATTTGCGGATCGTCATGCATGCCCCGGCGATCGCGATCGGAGGAATCACCACGTTCACGCGCGAACCGTCCGGAAGCCTCGCATCCACCAGCGGATTGCTCGCGTCCAAGGTCTTGCCCAGCGGCTGAATGATCCGGTCGATCACCGCCTTCACGTGATCGTCGTCGTCAAACACCACGTCCGTTCTCACCGGCTTGCCGTTCCGCTCGACGTATACCCGATCGACCCGATTCACCATCACCTCGGTGATCGTCGGATCGTCCAGCAGCGGCTGGATCGGGCCGAAGCCGTAAAGCTCATTCATTACCTCGCTCAGCAACTGGGTGCGCACGCCGTCGGGCAACGTCGCATCCGCGGCCCTGAGCGCCTGCGGAATCTCCTGCTCGATGGTTCGCTTGGTCGCGGCATCGGCGGCGGCATCGCCCGTCGGCTGCGCCTGCTTGAAAAAATGCTCGACCAACCGCTTCCTGATCTTCCGAAGCTGCATATTGTCAGCCTCCCTTTGACCGACCGGTTTTGAGCCATTGGTATCGACCATGGTCTGTTCTATCGGCCGCTTCCCCATCGCCCATAAGACTTAAGGGACCGCGCAATATGTCGGATTATTGGGCCTATCGGTTTCCCCGTGTAGCCGGTGGGCTTGCCCGCCGTATTCTATTTGAATTATCTTCTCACGTGGAGGGCCGCGTCGCCGGGAGAAACGCGCGAACCTGTGATTTGCCCAGACAGCGGTCAAAGAAATCGTACACCATGCTCAGGTCGTCCCGGCTCTTGAACCAGCCGTTGCCATGTCCGCTGTGCAGGATCACCAGCCTCGCCGCCCCTCCCGCCAATTGGAGCTTTTGGAAAAGAACCTGGCTCTGATGAAGCGGAACCAGCGGATCCTCATCCCCGTGCATGATCAAAAACGGCGCCGGCGGAGCGCGCCCCACTTGCTCGGCGGGACTGGCCAGAGCCGCGGCCTGGGTATGCGCCGAAACCACGCCGCCGAACAGCAGCCTCACCGCGCCGGCGCCGGCGCCGTTCCAATCCATCGCCTGAAGAAAATCGGTCGGTCCATACCAATCGCACACCGCCTGCACGCTGCTGGACGGGCCCAGGACGCCTTCGCTCCCCTCGTATTCTTTGCGCCCGTTGGTCGTCCCCAGCAGCGCCGCCAGTTGCCCGCCCGCCGAGTCGCCCCAGGCGCCGATGCGCGTCGGGTCGATGCCATACTCCCGCGCGTGAGCGCGCAAATAGCGGATCGCGGCCTTGCAATCGAAAATCTGCGCGGGAAACACCGCCTCGCCGCTCAGTCGGTAGTTGATGCTCGCCACCACGTACCCCCGAAGCAGCAGACCCAGCCCCGGCGGCGCGGACTTGTCCCCGCCATACCACCCGCCGCCATGAATCCAGACCATCAGCGGCCGCGGCGACGTCCGGACATCCGGAACGTAGATGTCCAGCATTTGTGATCGACGCCCCTGTGCAGCGTACGCAACGTCGCGAATCGCGTGGAAGCCCTTGGGAATCCATTGCCGCGCCACAACGTTCGCCGGCCGTGTGGCCGGGCCCGCCATGGCCACCCCGGCCATCCCGGCCCAGGCCGCCAATCCCAGCGACACGACGATCCCGATAAATTGAGCCCTCGACTCCGTCATAAACCCTGCGCCAAATGGAACATTGTATTGTACAATGAAGTGCACCCTTTTGCTATCAAGGCCATCGTGGAGTCGATGTCGATCAAAACCCATGTCGTTAGCGCCCTGCGCGACTTCGTGCGGCAAGACCTGCGCCCCTCCCACCTGATTCTCGGCGGCATGATCGTCGTGGGAGCGTTGGTGAATCTCCTGTTCGCCCACGGCTGGACGGTCTGGCCGCTGGTCGCGGCGTTTGGAATCCTCACCCTCATCAACGAGGCCGCCGACCGCAACGGACAGGGAATCCCCCCGTTTCAGGTCTATGCCTTCTTCCTCGGCGCGGGCGCTGCATGGATTGTCCTGGTGCTGGTTCTCTGCACCATTCATCCGATCGTTCTCATTCTTGGCATGGCCGCGATTTTCTATCGCGTCGCCGAGGCATTGCTCAAGCAACGCGAGCGCGATCGGCTGATCGCCTTCAGACGCGCCCAGGGCGTCTGCCTTCATTGCGGCCAGGTTTATGACCCCAAAGCGGTCTTTTGCGAATCCTGCGGCGAAGAGCCGAACCCCGAAGAGGCGATCCTGAAGCGCGTCGCCCAGATTTATCGGTCGTCGGAGGACATGGCCCGCGCCCGCGCGATCCTCGGCCGCCGCGCCGCCGCCGGTTCTCCCGCCGCCAAGGAGCAGGCCCTCATCGCCCGTCATCACGGCGGCAAGTTTTCACCCCAATCCCCCCTCCCCAAAGCCGCCAAGCTCGGCAGTTCCACCGCCAACAAACCCAAGCGTGGCTAGTGGCTCAATTCGTGTAGCCGGCGAGCTTGCTCGCCGTATTCATCCATGGATCGGCCTATACGCCACCAGATACGCCCCCGCCACGATCAGCACCACCCCAACCCAATTCAGCGCAAACAGCTTTTCACCCTTCAAAAGCAAAACCGCGATGACCACCGTCAGCGGCACGCTGAGCTTATCCAGGGCCGACACCTTTGAGATCATCCCGCCCGGAAGAGTCAACGCGTGATATTCGAACAACCACGAGGAAACTCCCGCGATCCCCGTCAGCACCATGAAGATCACGCTCCTGGCTCCCGGCAACCTGCCATGCGGCCACTTCCCCAGCAGTGTCGTCACCAGCAACACGTAAACCGTCCCCACCACCGCTCGGATCGCCGTGGCGAACGTGGAATCAATTCCCTCGGTGCCGACTTTGGCGAAGATTCCCGTCAACGCCGCCATCACCGCCCCGAGCAACGCGTAAATCAGCCAGGGTTCGATTTGCATCTCCGCCAATATATCGCCAGCGGGGTCACTTTTCCCCGTGTAGCCGGCGAGCTTGCTCGCCGTACGTTCTCCAACCGCGCAAATTCACCCGCTGCCACTATATCTTCTGGCAAGTGAATCGCCGCAGATGTACGATATCTAACAGCATGGATGCTGCCTCCACGATCGCTAGAACGGATTCGCCCGCCGCCAGTCAATTCCGGGGGAAAAAGGTGCATTTTATCGGAGCGGGCGGCAGCGGCATGAGCGGGCTGGCGCGAATGTTGCTCGACGCCGGGGCGATCGTCAGCGGCTCCGAGCCTCGCCCCGGAGCGCAAACCTTCGAGCTGATCCGCAGAGGTGCAAAAATTTCACGCGATCAGATCGGGGAATATTTGTCCCGCAACGTCGATCTGGTCGTCCGCTCCGCCGCCGTACCCGACGACAATCGCGAGATGCTCGCCGCCAGCGCCTTTGGCCTCAAAACCGTCAAGTATGCCCAGATGCTCGGAATGGTCATGGGCGAGCGTTTCGGCGTGGCCGTCGCCGGCACCCACGGCAAATCCACCACCAGCGCCATGATCGGCTTCGCCCTCGGCCAGTGCGGCGCCGATCCCAGCTTCGTCATCGGCGGCACGGTCCGGCAACTGGGCGGCGGCAGCCATTCCGGAACCGGCAAAATCTTCGTCGCCGAGGCCTGCGAATTCGACCGCAGCTTCCACAACCTCCATCCCAGGATCGCCCTCATCACCAACATCGAACGCGACCACCTCGATTACTACCGCGACCTCGACGAGATCGTCCAGAGCTTCTGCGATTTCGCCCGCCGCGTCCCGCCCGACGGCCTGATCATCGCCGCCGGAAAGGACCCCCAGGTCGCCCAAGCCCTCAGCGGACTGTCCACCCCCATCCAAACCGTTGCGCTAGGAGAAAATTATATTTGGTCCACGCGCGTTCTAGCCATTGACAACGGCTGCTACAGCGGCGAAGTATCCTATCGGAACCAGCCGGTCGGGACGTTGCGTCTTTCCATTGCCGGCGAGCACAATTTGATCAACGCGACCATGGCTGCCGCGGCGTGCGCGGCGTGCGGAGTCCCACCCGCCGACGCCATCGACGCCCTCGCTCGTTTCGAAGGCGTCGATCGCCGCATGACCGTCATGGGACGATATCACGGCGCGACCGTGGTGGACGATTATGGGCATCACCCCACGGAAATCCGCACCACGCTCAAAGCCCTTCGCCAACGCTTCGATCCGCGCCGGTTGATCTGCGTCTTCCAGCCGCATCAACACAGCCGGACCCGTTCGCTCATGGAGGACTTCGCCGCCAGTTTCGTCCTGGCCGATGAAACCATCGTGCCCGACATCTATTTTGTGCGCGACAGCGAATCCGAGCGCCAGCGCGTCACCGCCGCCGACCTCGTCGAACGCATCCGCGCCAACGGCCAACGCGCCGTTCATCTGCCCTCGTTTGGGCAGATCGTCCAGTACCTCAAGGAAAATGCGCGCCAGGATGACCTGATCGTCACCATGGGAGCCGGAAACATCTGGGAAATCGGAAGGGATTTAACCTCGGATTGAACCAACGCGGAAAGGGCTTCGCCCTCCGCGGCGCGCCAAGATAAGAAACGCTCACCAATATGTTGAAACTCTCCAACCCTTTTTCTGGTCTCGAATCAATCGTCGAGGAAAACGTCCCGCTGTCGCGCTACACCTGGTATCGCATCGGCGGCCCGGCTCGCTGGTTCATCCGCCCCAATTCCCTTGAAGAACTCCAGGAAGCCGCTCGCCGCTGCGCCGATTCCAATCTCCGCACCTACGTTCTGGGCTTGGGCGCCAATCTCCTGGTCAGCGACGCCGGCGTCGATGCCGCCGTCTTCAAGCTCGACTGCGAGTTCTGGGGCCGGGTGCAGTTCGGCGACAGCCACGTCGAAGTCGGCGCCGGCGCCGACATGCAAAAACTCCTCCTCCGCACCATCCGCCACGGTCGCGCCGGCATCGAATGCCTCGCCGGAATCCCCGGCACCATCGGCGGCGGCATCCGCATGAACGCCGGCGGCAAATTCGGCGACATCGGCTCCGTCGTCCGCTCCGTCCAGGTCATGGACAGCCACGGCAATCTCTACGAACGCCACAAAGACGATTTGGTCTTCGATTATCGCACCACCAACATTTCCGCCCCCTTCATCCTCGGCGCAACCCTGGACCTGGAAGAGGACGACCCCGATCGCATTCTCCGCAAGACCAAGGAAATCTGGATGTACAAACGCAACACCCAGCCCCTCAACACCAAAAACGCCGGATGTATCTTCAAGAACCCGCGCGGACTCAGCGCCGGCGCACTCATCGACCAGGCCGGACTCAAGGGGCTGCGCATCGGCGGCGCTGAAATCAGCGCCAAACACGCCAACTTCGTTATCGCCCATCCCGGCTGCACCGCCGACGATATTCTCTCGATGATCAAGCTCATCCGCGAAAAAGTTTTCGACCGCAACCAGATTCATCTCGAAAGCGAAGTGCAGATCTGGCCATGAAAGTGTTTCTTCCATGAAAGTCACCGTTCTGTATGGCGGCCCCAGCGCGGAGCGCGAGGTCAGCCTGGTCAGCGGCCAGGCCGTCATCGACGCCCTCCGCTCCGTCGGCCACGAAGTCTTCCCCAGCGACATCTCCCCATCCGATCTTTCCGGACTCGATCATCCGGCCGACGTCATCTTCCCCGTCCTTCACGGCGCATTCGGCGAAAGCGGCGAGCTTCAGGAAATCCTCGAACAACGCGGCCTTCCCTTCGTCGGCAGCGGCTCCCAAGCCTCCCGCATCGGCATCGACAAAGTCCGCACCAAGCAGGTCTGGGAAAGAGCCGGGCTCCCCACGCCCCCCTACCGCGTCATCCGCCGCGGCGACCCGATCCCCCCCTCCCCCGGCTCCTGCGTCGTCAAAGCCATCGACAGCGGCAGCAGCATCGACGTCTATCTCTGCATAGCCCCCGCCGAACGTCCAGCCCAGGCCATGGAGGCAATCCAA
>JBEKIV010000215.1:0-7184 GCA_050011595.1 Tepidisphaeraceae bacterium | reverse complement strand
GTGTATTTTTTCCTTGAGAAGTTTAACGAGCATCTCGTTATAATTGTATTGGATGGAAGGCTGCGTGTCAGGCACACGGCCGGTCACGTGTCACGTCATGGATTGACGCGGTATGAAACCCGGAGGTTGTATGCTCTCGGGAAAGTACCTGCTGGCGATGGCGGTGGGATCGGGGGCGGCGGCTGCGATGGTGCGGGCGGCCAGCCAGATCGGCGACGTCTTCGTCATCTCGATGGAGAACCACAACTGGACCCAACCCAACGGCAACGTCAGCAACAACGGCAACGTCGAGCAGATCGCGGGCAACCCCAGCGCGCCGTTCATCAACAGCCTGGTCAACGGCACGGCCACGGCGAGCGCCCAGACGTCGTACACCAGCACCTATTACAACGCGACCGCCAACGAGGCCAACGTCCAATTTGTCCATCCGTCAGAACTCAACTATATCTGGTCCGAGGCGGGCTCGAGTTTTGGCGTGACCAACGATAACCCGCCGTACACCAGCACCGGAAACCCCCAGAACGTGCAGAGCACGACTCAGCATCTCTGCGGACTTTTGCAGTCTGCGAACATTTCGTGGAAGGCGTACGAGGAGGACACGGACATCAACACCACCACCGGGGCGGTATTGCCGCAGAGCCAGTGGACGGTTCCGCTGTTCCCCACCAGCGGCACGATCTCGGGCGTCAACGCTTACAACGGGAGCAACCAGTACAGCTACATGGTGCAGCACGATCCGCAAATATTTTTCACGGATACCAGCGGCGGGTACAACACGGGCAATTCCAATTCCGAAGTCTCGCACTATGCGCCGCTTCAGCAATTGCAGACGGACCTGGCCAACAACACGGTCGCGCGCTACAACTGGATCACGCCGGACGAATTCAACTGCATGCACACGCCGCTGCCGAATGGTTTCACCTATCACGGAACTCATTTGACGGGGGATTCGGCACAAATCGCGCAGGGGGACAATTTCCTGTCGATCGTGATCCCGGAAATCATGAGTTCGGCGGCCTATCGGAACAACGGGATGATCGTGCTGTGGATGGACGAAACGGAGCCGGACGGCAACGGGGACAATCAGGACGATTTGAATCACACCCTGCCGGAAATCGTGATCTCGCCGCTGGCCCATGCCAACGTGGGCGGCGTGCCCTACGACAGCACGATCGCGGAATATACGCATTCCTCGGATTTGCTGACGATGCAGGAGATATTCCAATTGCCGGGGCAGACGTCCAGCGGGGCATTGGGCGATGCCGCCAACGCCACGAGTCTGGCCGATCTGTTTCAGCCCGGGGTGATCCCAAGCAGCATCATCACCGTTCAGCCGATCACGTGGACGAACGCCGGCGGCAACAAGCTGTGGGACATCGGGGCCAGCTTCAATTGGAACAACGGTTCTTCCAACACGGTGTTCGAGGCGGGCGACGCGGTGACGTTCAACGATTCCAACGGAGGCGGCTACGCGGTGACGCTGAATACGACGGTCAGCCCCGGGACGGTGACGGTGAACAACGGTTCGGGCGACTACACCATCGGGGGCACGGGCGGGATAGCCGGCACGGCATCGCTCGCCAAATTCGCCGGCCGGACGCTCACGCTCGACACGGTGAACACGTACAGCGGCGGCACCACGGTCAGCGCGGGCAAGCTGATCGTGGGAGTCACCGGCGCGTTGCCGGATGGGAACGTCACGGTCACGGGCGGCACGCTGCAACTGGGCGCAAACACCGGCCTGGCGCAGATGACGTCGCTCGTGGAAAGCGGCAGCGGCGTGCTGGACGTGAACAACAACCACGTCATCATCACCGGCGATCCCGTCTCGACCATCTACACGTATCTGCAAGCCGGCTACAACGGCGGGCACTGGAATGGAACCGGCGGCATCGATACCTCGGCGCCGTTGACGGTGAACGGTTTGCAATATGGCCTGGGCTTTGCCGAAAGCGGCGACGCGCACGCCCCCGGCGGACTGTCCTCCGGACAGGTCGAGGTGAAGTACACGCTGCTCGGCGACGTCTATCTGGAAGGCACGGTCAATGGCCCCGACTTGGCCGTTCTGGCGGCGAACTACAACCAGAGCTTCACCGCCTGGGATCAGGGCAACTTCCAATATGACGGAATCGTCAACGGCCCCGACCTGGCCGAGTTGGCGGCGAACTTCAATCAGGGTGACAGCGGCGCTGATGTGTCGGCCGGCGATGTTGCGGCGCTGGACGCCTTCGCCGCGGCCAATGGCGTCAGCCTAGCAGCGAATGTCCCTGAACCGACCACGGTCGAATTGATTGCATTGGCCGGGACTGGCCTGCTTACCCGCCGACGCCGGGGTCGGCCCACCTTTGTGGACATCTTCGAGAAAACTGCGGCGATTCCGTAAGTTGAGGTTATACTGGCGAATCCCTGTCCTGCGAAGGAGCGAAACCATGTCTAGCCCCGGTCGAAGAGACCGTCGGAAGTCTCGCACCCGAGAGGCTCTTTTTGCAGCCGTCTCGGCCGCTCTGGGGACCGCCTCCACGGTTGCCTATGCGCAGGTTACCCTGACCGAGAACAGCAGCACCAATTGGACGATAACCGATGGAAGTTTGACGGCGGTTTTCGATCCGCAGGATAACAATGGAGCGATCGATTCCATACAGCTCGGCTCCAGCGGGAATATACTTTATCCCGGCGGCGGAACCAGCGGCAGCTTGGACAACGAGGTATCCGCCGGCACCGACTTCGGCCCCGGCACCGAAACATCCGGCTATCAGATGGGCGCCGGGGGCAGCTACGTGGATGTTTGGACCAGCACGGCCTCCACCGGCACCACCGTCAATCCGATCACCTACGCGTTTCACTATGTTCTGTTCGCCAACGATCCGACCATCTACTGTTACGAGGTGCTGAATCACGCGGCAACCGATCCGGCGACGAGCTTGGGACAAGGTCAGTTTCTGTTTCGATCCAATCCAAGTCTGTTCCCAAATCTTTATCAGATCAACACCGGTCCGAACCAGCTTGGCACCGCCAATGCGCAGACCACCATCGGCATTCCGAGCACCAATTCGAATTTCAGCACCGTCACCGCCCAGGCCGGCCGCACGGTGTCGAACGTCACCTACGATCTGACCGGCAGCGGCATTGCCGGCGACAACGGAACCAATTTCTTCACCAAATATGACTACTCCGTCTATACGCAATTTTACCAGGCCGAGACCATGTACGGCAGCAATTATGCCGTGACCGAGGTGGATCCATCGACGGATACTCTTACCGGCGGGCCGACCAAGCAGGAACTGGCCTGGACCGATCCGGGAATCCTGAACATGGAGTTCCTCTCGGATCACTACGGCATCGACGCTAAAGGCGCTTATCCAGGGTATGCCTACACGCCGACTCAGGGAGTTGCGACGACCAGGCTATTCGGTCCTTATGGGTTTACGATTTCGTCGACCAACTCCGGCAACACGGCCGCGTCAACGATCAATCAGAATGCGATCAACGCAATCTCGAACGACCAGTCTGAATTCGCTACCGATTCCGAACTGATCTCAAGCGGGTACGTAGCCAATTCAAGCCGTGGAAGCGTGCAGATTCAGGCGGCCAACTCCGCGGGGTGGAGTTCCAATACCGCAAACAACACGGTGGTATTGTCGCAGCCGGGCGTCAACTTTCAGGAATCCACACAAGGGTATGAATATTGCGGCCAGCTCTCGCAAAGCGGCGCGGTCTCGATCAGCAACGTGGTGCCGGGAACCTATCGGATGTCGTTGTACGAATTGGGCCAATGGGGCGAAACGCGCGTGGACGGGGTCCAAGTGCAGAATGGCCAGGTCACCATTCCGCAGAACGTGAAATTCACGCCGGAGAATTTCGGCCCGGCGGCGCCGATCTGGACCATCGGCACGCCCAATCGCTCGGCCAATGAATTCATGAACGGCCATACCGCGAGTGGGACGGACCTGCGGCAATTCTACGGCGCTTACGACTTCTGGGCCGAGGAGGCTGCGCTCGGCACGCCCGGCTACGTCTCCTACAATGCCACCGCCACGGTCATCAACGGCGTTGCCGAGCCGGCCACCAACAATCCGAACGATTGGATCGCCAACCAGTGGGATATTTTCAATCCCGGACTTTACGATTCGAGCAACGGCACGACCGACAATTACAGCAAGACCTGTCCCGCCTATGTCACAGCCGGGGGCGGCCCGGCGACCTATAAGGGTTCGGCTTGGCAAGTTCATTTTGAGGTGACAAGCGCGCAGGAGGCCCAGGGTCAGTACGTCGTCCTGTCGGTGGGGCTGGTCGCTCAGGATGCCAGCTTTGTCGTGGCCCTCAACGGACATTCCGAAACCTGGAGCTACGGTAACTTTTCTCCGGATGATCCGACGGCCCGCAGCGGCGATGCCGGGTTCTATCAGTGGGCCGCTTTTGAGTTCCCCACGTCCGACCTCAACGCCGTTGGAACGGACAATGAATTCACCTTCGGCGTCAGCAACCATACCGACGGCGTTATGTACGATGCGCTCCGCATGGAAATCACCAATACTTCCGCCAACCCAACCGTCACGGGCTGGGACGATTACACCTACATCAGTGACGTGAATGGAAACACGTCGGTTGCCCAGAACGACATCGTCAGCATCCCCACCCTGACATGGACCAACGCGGGCGGCAGCGGCGACGGCGCCACCTGGGACATCGCCAGCAACCAGAATTGGAACACCGGCGTCGCCGAATCCACCTTCTCCAACGGCGCCAACGTCGTCTTCAATGACAGCAACAACGGCCATTACAACCTCACGCTCAACACCACCGTCTCGCCCAACTCCGTCCTGGTTAACAACAGCTCTGGAAACTACGTCATTAGCGGCACCGGCTCCATTGCCGGAAGCGGGGGACTGGCCAAATACGGAAGCAGCACCCTCACTCTCGATACCGTCAACACGTACACCGGCGGCACCACGGTCAGCGCCGGAATACTGGTCGTCGGCGTCAACGGCGCGCTGCCCAACGCCAGCGTCAGTATCACCGGCGGCACGCTGCAACTGGGCGCAGCCACCGGGCTGGCGCAAATGACCTCCCTGTCGATCACCGGCGCCGGCGTGCTGGACGTGAACAACAACCACGTCATCATCACCGGCGATCCCGTCTCGACCATCTACACGTACCTGCAAGCCGGCTACAACGGCGGGAACTGGAATGGACCTGGCGGCATCGATACCTCGGCGCCGCTGACGGTGAACAATTTGAAATATGGCCTGGGCTTTGCCGAAGGCGGAGACGCCAACGCCCCCGCCGGACTGGCCACCGGCCAGATCGAAGTGGCCTACACGTTGCTCGGCGACGCCAATATGGACGGCATAGTCAACGGCCAGGACCTGGCCATCCTGGCGTCGAACTACGGCCAGAGCGTCACCGGCTGGGACCAAGGCGACTTCAACTACGACGGCATGGTCGACGGCCAGGACGTCATCCTCTTCGGGGACAACTTCAACCAGGGCATCAGCGGCGGAGCCTCGGCCGGCGACGCTGCGGCGCTGGACGCCTTCGCCGCGGCCTTTGGCATCAGCCTAGGCAATGTCCCCGAGCCGGCATCTTTGGGCCTTTCGATGATCGGTGCGGTGGGCATATTGGCTCGCCGGCGTCGCCGGGCAATTCAAAAAATTTCCTTGTGAACACACCCATCGCGCGGTAACGTGACCGCTGGCGTGAACGAGGAGAAGCCCGTGATCGTGACGCGGTACGATTTGTGATAAGTGGCGTGTCATGCAAATGTTACGTTTCCAAGTCCTTCAGGGACGGCAGACGTCATCCACTTTTGGACCGCGACTGGCTGATCCAAAGTGGATTTTTTGTGGCAGACATCAGAAACCGTTTTCGTTGTGAGGGCCGAAAAATGAGCTTCAAGACAAAAAAACATCGCATCGCCGTTCTGACTCTGGCAGTCTCCGGCATCGTTTCGATTGATTCCCAGGCCCGCGCCCAGGTCGCCGTCAACGTGTCCGTCAACGCATCATCGCCGATCACGTACGCAAATGGTGCGGCCACGGCGACGATGCCCGCAACCGGCTTGGGACTCTGCTCCTCTGTTTATGCCAACATGTGGGGAGACCCGAATCTCCCAGGCGACATCGCCGCCTCGGGCGTGCAAATCATGCGATACCCCGGCGGCTCCTATTCCGACATCTATAACTGGTCCCTTAACACCGCCAACGAAGGCGGCTATGTCGGCGCCCACGCCGATATGGGCAACTTCTTCAACGTGATCAATTCGGCCGGCACCCAGGCGATAATCACCGTCAACTACGGCTCCAACACAACCGACACGATGGGCGCTCAGCCCCAGGAAGCTGCCGCGGAGGTCGCCTTTGCCGACGCCAATCCCAACATTTACGGAACTCCAAGCGACGTGACGTTGGGCACGGACGCGGCCGGGGTCAACTGGTACACCGCGGGCTATTGGGCCAAGCTGCGCGCCTCCACCCCGGCTCAATATGAATCCTGGGCCACCGCCGCGGGCGACTACAACCCCGCCTACGCCTTTCTGGCCATCGGACATTCCGCGCCGGAAAACATCCAATACTGGGAAATCGGCAACGAGATCGGAGGAAACGGATACTACGGATACCAATGGGAATATGATCTGCACGCCCCCTACTACGAAGGCAACACCAACAGCAACGTCGGCCGCGACGGAAATCCGCTCCTCTCGCCAACCGCCTACGCGCAGAACCTCATTCAATTCGCCACGTTGATGAAGCAGGTCGATCCGACGATCAAGATCGGCGCGGGCTTCGACGCCGAGGCCAACAGCACCGGCGACAAGGCCATCCTCCAGACCGCCGGCAATTACATCGACTTCGGCATCATCCACTGGTATCCGACGGGCTCGCTGCCCTCGATGATCACCAGCACACTCCCTGCCGAAATCAACAACCTCCGCACCAGCGTCCAGAACAACACCACCAAAGGCTACAACGGAATCGAGATCGACGTCACTGAGTTCGGCGACGGAAACTCCTCTCCCCCGACCGTCGAAAACGCACTCTTCGCCGCCGACGCCTACGCCACCGGCTTCGAAAACGGCTTGCAAAATATGGACTTCCAGGAGATGAGCAGCTCCCATTATCTGAACGGCAACGGCACCGTTGGCAACCCCGGCGAGGTTTACTACGCCATTCAAATGGTCAGCAAGT
>JBEKIV010000214.1:0-8622 GCA_050011595.1 Tepidisphaeraceae bacterium | reverse complement strand
GCCTCCTTGCCTAGCATCGCGGCATCACCTCCGTTCGTCTGGTTGTCTGGTTAAACAACCCATGACGTGGGGGTGATGCTTTTTCAAGGGGTTAGGGAATTTTCAAAACGGGTAGTCGCGTCAAATGCACCGGGCAGTTGTGGCGGGCAGGGCCACCGCATTTGGCGCACTTTGGCTCCGATCCCCCGGACCAGACTTCGACGAGTTCAATCGAGCCGTACTCCGCGCGAGGGGGAAATGCCAAATACGATCACCAGGTAGTGGCGCTACAACGACGGATCTTCCGAATCACAGCGGAAGTCGTCGTAATGCGTCTGAAGCCAGGCGGCCATGAAATGAAGGGGTTGGTCGGTGCGGCATCCTCTCCAAGTGCATTGTGCGATCCGGTCGAAATACATCAACCGTCATTGGGGACTTCCGTACGGCGAATTAGGTCCGACGTATCCGCTGGTGAGGTGCCCCGCCGGATATCCGCTGACGCCGGGGTGAACGATATACCCGTCGCTTGCGTTCACGGCATCGACGTGTCCGTCGAGGTAGGCGACGTTGGCCGTGTTCTGATGCCGCCAATGGACGAAGCCGCCGTAGGGGCTTAAATCCGGCACGCCGGAGGGGCTCATGTCAATCCCCAGATAAAACGGCTCATGGAAACTGCCGGTGGGAAAACCATCCATCTGCATGCCGTCGGCAAACACAACCGTTTGGGCCGGATAAAGCACGCGCGTGATTTTGAAGACTTTGTTTTGATACGAATAGGGACTCAGGTAGACGTTGAGACCGTAGTTGGCGGCGTGGACGGAGAATTCGGAAACAAAATTGGGATCGTCGTATGGAAAATTCGGACATTGCAGCGCACTGGCCATCCCGTTTCCAAAATAAGCGGTCAACAATCCGCGGGTGGGGTCCAAAGCGCGGTTGAGCAGCGGAAAGGCGTTGTCCGTCCACCCAAACCACCAGTCGGTTTGTCCGAGGGGCAGCGGCACGGAGTTGGGGGGCATGAAGCCATGCTGGTCCGTCGCATAGGCGTTGAATGCCAGCACCATCTGCCGCAGATTCGATTTGCAGAGCGTCACGTTGGCCGAGGCGCGGGCCTTGGCCAATGCCGGCAGCAACAATCCCATTAGCAGTGCCAGCAGGCCGATGACGACCAGCAGTTCGATCAGGGTAAAGGCCCGCCTCGGGGTCCCGCATATCCATGCGGGGCTTCGGGGCCGCCGTGGTTCCAGAGCAAGCCGAATCATTTAAGCCTCGCGGCGCTTTCTGCCAAGCAGCAGGCACGGCATTCCCAAGGCCATTGCCGCGATGCCAGGCTCCGGCACACTGGAAGCCGGTAAGGACACTCCGTTGGCCGCGGCGAATGCGTCCAGCGCCGCAAGGTCGCCGGCCGAGGCCGCGCCGCTCACGCCCTGGTTGTAGTTCACCACCAGGTCGGCGAGATCGGGGCCATTGACAAAGCCGTCGTAGTTGAAGTCGCCCTGGTCCCAGCCGGTGACTGGCTGGTTGTAGTTCGCCGCCAGGATGGCCAGGTCCTCCCCATTGACCACGCCGTCCAAATTGACGTCGCCGAGCAGCGTGTAGGCCACTTCGATCTGGCCTGAACTCAGGTTGGCGACAACGCCATCAGCCCCGTCGGCATAGCCCAGGCCATAGCGCAATCCGTTCATCGTCAACGGCGCCGAGGTATCGATGCCGCCGGGTCCGTTCCATGCCCCGCCGTTGTAGCCGGTCTTGAGATACCCGGCTATTGTCGAGATCGGATCGCTGGAGCCGTAGGTGATGATGACGTGGTTGTTGTTCACGTCCAGCACGCCGTTGCCGGTGATCGACAGCGACGTGAGGTTGATGGCGCTGGTCACGGCGGGGCCGGAGCCGCCGGAGACGTTGGGGGCCAGCATCAGCGTTCCGCCAGTAATATTCGTGGCGCCGGTGACGCTCAGGGCGGCGCCGAGGACCAGCGTACCGCTGCCGGTTTTGACGAACGCCCCGGCATCGGCGATTCTGCCTGGGCCGCGGATGGTGTAGTTGCCCAGGCTGTTGTTGACGGTCACCGAGTTGGGGCTGACGGTGCTGTTCAGAGTCACCGCGTAATTGCCGTTATTGGCGTCGTTGAAGGTGACCGAATCGCCATCCGTGTAAACCGTTGCGCTCGCGCCGTTGTTCCAGTTGTTGTGGACGGCATCCCAGGTCTGGCCGTCGGTCGGCGAAGCGGCGCCGGCGTTGTTCCAGGCCAAGGTCCCCGCGATGGTTGTTTCCGGCAGCCGAGGCTGGTTGTCATTGGCAAAGCTGTTGTACCACCCGTCGAACGATCCATCGGAAATCATCACGTCCCCCGGGCCGGAACTGGCGTCCGTCCAGTCAACCGTCTGGTTGACGCTGTCATAAACGCCGTTCGAATAGCGCCAATAATCGTTCGGATTGCCGCTTTCGGACTCAAAACTGAAATTATCCACGAAATATTCATCGAATTCGGGGTAATAGGTGGACTCGACGGTCAACTGCGGATCGGCCGCGGCGATGTCCTGAAGCATCTGAAAACCGCTGACCGGCGTGTTGTATTTGTATTCCCACGCGAACGATCCGCCGCCGGTGTCCTGGAAATCAATCACTTCGTAGGAGGCGTACTGCCCCGAACCGACAATCCCTTGCACGTCCAGGACGTTGCCGTCGGACAAGACGACGTTGGCAACCGGATAGGCATGAGCGACGGAGGCGATGCCGCCGGCCACCGCCGCAAAAAAAATAGATTTGCCGCGACGCATAATGAACCTCCCGCATGGTGAAAACGCGGTTTGCAAAAAAGCAGCGGCCCAACGGCCGGCCAACCGGTCATCACAAGCCAACACTAAGAATTAAATGTGCGTTTCCGAAGGCTGATTCGCGCAGCCCAATCGGACATGACTTCGGGACGAGCATCGGCGCATCCCGCATGGCAGGCAGGTCTTCTGGCTCGTGACATCCGGCACATCTCTTCCCGGTGGGAACCACCAGTGATTCTTGAATGCCGGTCGGGCGTTGCAGCCCGCGTGAGGTCACATACAGCGGCGCGTCCGCGGCGGATTTTCACCGCCTTCCCTGACGCCTGCGAAAACTACAAAACCAAAAATCGCCGGCAATGTCAATGGATCGAATAAAAAAACGCAAAGAAAAACTTAAAGCCCCTGATAAAAGGACTGACACAGAGAGCACGGAGGTCACAGAGAACACAGAGACGAAACTGCAAATTCAGTATTCCTCTCTGTGTTCTCTGTGACCTCCGTGCTCTCCGTGCTGTATTCTGTTACGCGCTATTGGGGTTGTATTGTTACGGAGCGCCGACGGGGGTGCGCGGCGCCGCGCCGGCAGGCAATGCGCCGGCCGCCAGCGCGGTGGACGAGTCGATCTGGCTCTGAGCGTCGTCGGCGGCGCGCTGATGGTCGTGCGCGCCCGATGAATCCCCGATCAGCGTTGCGAACTGGGCCCACTGGCGATTGGCTTCGACGGCGCCCGCCAGCGCCAGGATTCGGCGCTGGTCCGCCGCCGGGCCTATATCGGTCGCCCCGTACCTCTGGTCGCTGTACGCGTCCACCGCTTCCCCGAAGGCCTTGTTGACGTCGTCCTCGGATTGCTTGAGCTGGTCCGGGTCGGACCGGGCCAAGTCGTCGAACGACTTGGGCATCTCCACCCCCGTCTTTTCCTTGGCCAGCAGTGCGGTGATGCCGGGAACTTGAATGGCCTTGTTCGTCGCCGTGACGTCCAGGCTCTTGAAAACTCGCGCCGCGTCGGCGGGGGAGACGGGGAACCCATCGAACATCCGTTCGATCTGGAGATCGATCCGCGTTTTTGCCGCGGCCACCGACGCCCGCGCTTCCAGCGCCGACGCCATCTCCAGATTGAAATACATCGGATGCAGGGTCTCCTCGGCCTGTTGCCAGATGATGGTATCCGGATCGTCCTGCCTCTCGCGGACGTCGGCGATCCATTGGCTGCGAAGCTGATTGCACTGCACGATCACGCCGTTGAGATGCGGAATCACGGAGTTCAACTCGGTATTGATTTTGTCCCGCAGCCCGGCCGCGTCCAGCATCGCCTTGGCCAGGTCCTGCGCCAATGCGTCGATGGTCACGTCCCCCGCGCCGGCGACACCGACGATCAGATCCTGTTCGGTTTTCCTCTGGGCCTGAATCTGCTGAGAGATGGTCTGCCAGCGCGTTTGCTGGGCATTGATTTGATCGTCCAGGGTTTTGACGGCGGCTTCCAGGGCCGTGCGCTGTTCGGTGGCGGCATCGACGTCGGCCTTCAATCGCGCCAGTTTGACCGCGAGCATGGCCGCCTGGGAATCGGCGATGGCGGCGTCCCGCCGGGCGTTCGCCGCCGCCGTCGTGTCGCTCACCTGCTGATCGCCCAATTCACCTTCGGCCCGCCGCAAATACGTCTCCGCATCTTCACCTTTGGCCGCGCCGAGTTTGTGCGCGGCCTCGGTGTCCGCCTGGTTCTTTTGAATCTCGCCGTTGAGCGCTTCGATCTCCTGCTTGACGGCAAACAGCGTCGGAGAAGTGACGCTGGCGTTGGGATCCGACGCCGTCGGATTGGGCATCATCCAAGTCAACTGGCCCGCGGAGCCGGCGATTTGCGCCTGCATCTGTGCCAACTTCTCGACCTGCGACGAAGAATCGTATGAATTGAGCGTCTCCACGCCGGCCTGCAAGCCGGCAAGTTGCATCGCCAGCGACTCGATGTCGTTGATGTTCCGGCTGATGACCAGTTCCTGCGAGCGCAGTTCGGCGATCATCATCATGACTCGCTCCAGCCGAAGCTGGGACTGCCGCGCGCGAACCAGAATCTGCATCTGCGTCGAAAGATCGTGATTGTTGGCCAGGTTGTCGAAGCTCGTTTGAATCCTGTTGAGATCGTCCAGACCCTGAGCAGCGGCGCGGTCGTGATCCGCCTTGGCGATCGCCTCCCTGGCCGCACGGTCGGCTTGCTGTTCACTGCTTCCACAGCCGATCAGCGACAAAAACCCCGCGCAAAGCAACACCCCCAAAAATCCCGTAACCGCCGCCTTCAACTTAAACATCGAATGAATCTCCGCATGAATCTCTTTGGGCAGGCCAGAAACCGTCATTTTCGCCGTGACCGCGACTCAAGTCAAATCGCATCCCGCTTAGATACCCAACGCCGGGCAAGCCCGGCGGCTAAACAGAATGCGGTGCCTGACTAATTCCTAACTTGATTACGCCTCGCAAGAGAAAAGTTTTGGGTTTACGGGCAAACCGGTCGCCGCCCAGGTGCTGCCTTGATCGCTTCTTAAAAAAGCCAGACGTGACGAATGACGAATCGCCCTTGACCGGCCGGCTCTAGGGTCCCTCTACCGGGGCGTCCGGTCCCGTTCCCTCCGTGATATCAAACTGTCTATCGCCAATCTTCGGCCCGCGCGCCCGCAGGCGTATTCCCAAATCCGTCCGCTGATACTGGATTGGTTCGGTGCCGGCGGCTGAAAACATTTCCAGGGGCGCCTGCGGCAAATAGGCTGGAACCAAATTTTCCAGCTTGTCCGGCCAACTGCCTTTGTCGGCGCGATACTGCGCCGCCGCCACCACCGCGCGAGCCATCATATCGTGCATCAAGCCCATACGGCAGGTGTCCTCGGCCCGCCAAAAACTGGGCGAAAACGCCGACAAAATCGCGTCGGCCACGCGCTGGGTGTAGGCTTGGTCGGTTTCCCCCGGCTCCTTCGCCAGGCTTGGGTGCGCTTGCAGGTTCGCTCTTATCTTCTGCATTTTCCAATCGAAAATCTGCCGGCCAATCTGTTCGTCCTTGAACGAGGGTGCTTTCATGATCGCGGTGGCTTCGTCGCACACGCCGTTGATCCGCTGGAGCACGACGTTCCAATCCACTGAATCCCGGTCCACCGCCTTGAACGCCCTTGTCCACTCGGCATTTTCGGCCAACAGCCCCAGCCTCCCCGCCGCAATTAATTCCGCGTTATCCAATACGTCCCATCGTTCCCCGACATCCGTGACCTCCCAAAGCGGGGGCAGCGGCTCCACGCCATCCAAAGCCTTGGCCAACATCGCACACTGCTCGCTGGAGAACACGCCCGCGCCCGCAGTGGCGCCGATGGTTTGGTCGGCCAATACGTCAATGCCGGTTGCCACCAAATGACCAATGATCGTCCAACCCGACGTCCGGCGGCCGAGTCGTTTCACCGTCATCACATCCGCCAGAAAAGCGTCGAAATCGCCCTGCTGTGCCCGCAGCAAGGCCCGAGCGCACAACGTCCGTGATACGCCGCGCAATGGATTGAGTTCGGGCAGCAGGACCTCCATCACCGTTCCGTCCAATGAAACGGATGGCGCCCACCATTGCGGTTTGGCGGCCGCTTGCGCGGCCAGGGCAAGGATGTCCTCCTCACGTTTCAAATACGCCGCATACGCCGGATATTCCTCCGCCTTCCACATCCGCATGGATTGTTCATCCAGCGGCGTCTTGCTCGTGTAATCCGTCCATCCCGGACCCAGATTAGTTTGCTCTGGAACCCCGCACATCGCCAGCGTTTGTTTCCGAATACTTTGGGGCTCCCGCGTTCCCATCACGCGCAGCCATAGGACGAACCCGTTATTCTCCGGCGTGACGCCTTGGCCGTAGCGCTGATTCAGCGCCGCCACATAGTCCACGCTGCCGTCGTCGCGCAGCGGCCCAGTTATCGCCGTGGTTTCCGTGGAGACCGTAAACGGGGGCGTTTGGGCGCCAATTGCATCAACTGCGATCATGGAATTGATCAAGATCGCCGCGAGCATGACCCCGCAATTCAGGTTCTTCACCGGTATTCGCTCCTTTGCGCAGGGCTTAAGGCGACGTCCCCGCGCAGGGTATGACGTAGTGGGCAAGGAAAACTTTCATTGTGTTTTGCCAGAAGAAATGGCGATCGGATCGGATCTATTCTCGCATCCGCCGAGCGGCAAACGTACCGAGGTCTTGCGCAACGCGCTGGATCACCTCGGCCCAATCTCCCAAACTCTTCTGCCGGAACAGCCGCATCGTGGGATACCACGGGCTGTCCTGGCGCCCCAGCAGCCAACGCCAATCCGACGCAAATGGCACCGGCTTGCCCATGGCGCCGGCCAGGTGCGCCACGACCGTGTCCACCGCGATGACCAGGTCCAGATTGGCAATTAACGCTGCCGTGTCGGCAAAATCCTTCAGGTCCTGCGTCCAATCGACCAGCTCCATGTCCGGCGGCGGAGTCTTGGCTTCGGCGGCCGCCTCGCCTTTCTGTAGGCTGAAGAAACGCACGCCAGGCGCCTGCCCCAGCGGGGCCAACCTTGCCAGCTTGATCGAGCGGTTGCGATCGTTCTTGTGCGCTGGACTTCCCGCCCACGCCAGGCCCACCTTCACGATTGGAGCATGTTCGGCCAGCCGGTGTTGCCACCTTCCGGCATCCTCGGCATCGGCGTGCAGATAGGGCGCCTCTTTGGGAATGTTGGCTAAATTCGTCCCGAAAGCCCGCGGCAGACTTAGCAGAGGACAGTGAAAATCAAAGCCCGGCAGGGGTTGGCCTCGGGTCACGTCACGATTTGGCATCTTCCAGCTATTGCCTGAAAAAGCCGTTGGAGTTCGGCCTGGCATTCAATGATGATTTTCCCGCCCCGCTGGGCCACCGGCGGCAAGTAGCGGATGAATTGAATGGCATCTCCCAAGCCCTGCTCGGTGTGGAGAAGAAGGGTGCGACCTTGCAAAGGGCGGCCGTCCCATTGCCCTTGAGCGAAGTTTCGCGGGGTGGAGGGAAAACCCTTGCATTTCCATCGCCATTCATACTCTTCCCAGCCTGGTTCAAAATTCCCCCACGCCAGCAGCGTTGAACCAAGGTTGTAGTGGGCTTCGGCGAAGTCGGGTCTGAGGGCGATGGCCTGGCGAATGGCGGCGACGGCGTCTTCCAGTTGTCCTTTTTCCCTCAGGGCATTACCCAGATTGCTGTGGGCCTCGGGGAAGTTGCGGTTAAGGGCGATGGCCTGACGATACGCGGCTATGGCCTCATCGACTTCTCCTTTTTCGCGCAGTGCACCGCCGAGTTTGTTATGCGCTTCGGCGAAGTCGCCCTTGAGGGCGATCGCCCGGCGATAGGCCGCGATGGCCTCATCAAGCTGTCCTTTATCTCTCAGGGCATTGCCAAGATTGCTGTGGGCTTCGGCGTAGTTGCCCCTGAGGGCGATGGCCTGACGACAGGCGGCGATGGCCCCATCGGGTTGTCCCTGGTCCGTCAGAACACTGCCGAGATTGCTGTAGGCTTCCGCAAAGTCAGGCCTGAGGGCGATGGCTCGACGGATCAATTCCACTGCAACGTCATTCCGTCCCGTCTGATGGGCAAGCACTCCCAGGTTGTGCATCGCATCGATATGTTCCGGCTGTTGGGCCAGGACCCGGCGGTAAAGCTGCTCGGCCTCCCGCACCCGCCCCGCCTGATGGTGCTGCAAGGCCAGATCGAACTCTTGTTGGATCGTGAGTTGGGCCATGCCGTAAACTGGCACTATCCGGTGTGGATTACTCCTTCGCAAGGGATAACGCCTCGGCCACTCGCGTGATGACGCTGTCCCAATCCCCCCGGGCGCTCTGGCGGAATAATCGCATCGTCGGATACCACGGGCT
>JBEKIV010000213.1:0-7307 GCA_050011595.1 Tepidisphaeraceae bacterium | reverse complement strand
GGCTCGCTTTCCATAACAGGAACGCGGATTCCAGCCCTGAAATCGGCAGGCACAACCCTCTTTTCCGCGGACGTAAGCGGGGTCCGGACAATTGTGGGTAAGGATGAGGCGCCGCCGTGGGGTCTTCTATTTAACGCCCATCGCGCGGGCTCGTTGCAACACGATCTCCCAATCCGCATCCGAAGTTCTGGGAATAGACACAATCCGCCGGACGAGCTTTCGGCTCCCAACGTCCAATCCGCGCGCCCCCGCCATCGACAATGCGCAAATACTCAGGTCATTCACCAGCAAGTGGAAGATCACCGAAATCATTTCCGGGGGAACGTTGAGGCGGACGGCGTTCTCCGCAATCAGTTGGGCGTAGACGATCGTGGCCAGACATTGGCCGATGGACAACGCGATCACCAGGTCCATCGCGCCTCTGGGCGGATGATCGTGGATGAAGAGGCTGAAGGCCTTGCTTTGCCGGGCAAATAGGCGGACATTTATAATGGATTCCAGCGGGGCAAACGCATTTAGAAAATCCGGAAACCCGATGTTGTTGATCGCCCCGGCGCGAGCTTCAAATAAATAGGAGTTTTCCCCAGCCACGCCGTCGCCGGCAATCAACGAATCGACAGCGCCAACGTGGGGATCGAAATCGCCGAAATATTTTCCGGCGAATTGGGCGGCCAGGCCAAGATTGACGTGCATGCTGCCTTCCAGGCCTGGGATCAGTTGCACGTCCCGCAGAGCCATTTCGAAATAGGTGTCTGATTCGAAGCCCATTGCCCCCACGCATTCAGAGAGCAACGCCATGACCTTCACGCCTTCGGTGCTGACCTTTGCCTTTTGCACCGCCACGAAGAGCAGATACCTTCGATCGGCCGCGCTGCTGGAATGAACGTAGTCCAAGGCCCGGTAGGCGTAGAGCTTCATGGCGGTCATTCGCGCGTACGCCTGGGCCATGGCAGAACCAATGTGCGGCATGTCGATGACCGGTTTGCCGTAAAGCATCCGTTGGCTGACGTGGGTGATTGCTTCTTCAAAGGCCCGCTCGCAGATCCCGATCGATCCGAAGCCGAGGAAGAATTTGCCGAGCGCCACGGTCCCCAGCACGGCATCCCAGGCGTCGCGGCCTTCGGCTATGATGTCGGATTCGGGCAGTTCGTGGTTTTTGACTTCGAACTCGCCGACATAGGCCGCCCGGATTCCAAGCGTTTGGATTTTTCGAACCGGGCCAAATCCCTTCGATTGGCGCGGGCGAAGCACGAACAGGACGGGCGGCGCGCGCTTGCCCCGGCCGGACGGCCCCCGATCGTCCATCCGCGCCAGCATGGAGATCATCGCCGCGGCGTTGGCGTTGCCAATGTAATATTTCCCGCCGTTGGCAAGCAGACGGCCGGGACCGATTTTCTCCAGCGTAAATTCGTTGGCCAGCAGGTCCGAGCCGTGGTTCTTCTCCGACACGCCGAAGGCCAGCAAAGCTCCCGACTCCACGGCGGCGACCGCCTCGCGCTTCAAATCGGCATTCGTCCCCATCAGGATCGAAAACAATCCAAGGAACGTGACCTGGAGGCTGTATCCATGGCCCGGACTGAAATAGGCAAAGACTTCAAGCAGCCGCGTGAGCTTCAGCAAATCGAACTTGAAGCCGAGCGTGGAATACGATTGGGGCGAGAGCACCGATGCGTACAGGCGATGCTCGGCCTGATAGGCGATCCAATCCTCGCACCACTGTTCGCCCCGATCCTCCGCTTTGATCGCCGCCAGACCCTTGGCTTCGAAGAATTCCGCCAGCTTCTTGATCGACGGATCGCTGAGATAGACGTCCGTCGCGCCGGATTGCCGCTTGTCTGAGAAGGCCAATGGATAAATGGCTTCGGTCTTGGCGACAGCAACGATCCGCCTGCCGGCCGCAGCGCCGTCGAGCTCGGTGGGGCCGGGCATTTACCGCGGCTTTCGTTTTTGCATGGCAAAATTGTCCGCCGGATCCACGCGCTTCGCAAGCGACGCCGCCAAAAGGCGCGTTCTCATTACGGCCGTCATCGATCATAATGTGAACGTCGTCAGGGACGTAACATGAAGATGCGAGCCATGGTGCTGAGGACTCCGGCGTCGATTGATTCTTCGCCGCTGGAATTGCGCGAACTTGACGCGCCCGAGCCCAAGGCCGGCGAAATTCGCCTTCGAGTGCTGGCCTGCGGGATCTGCCGCACGGACCTGCACGTCATCGAGGGCGAACTGCCGGCTCACAAGAATGCCATCATTCCAGGCCATCAGGTGGTGGGCGTGGTCGATCGGCTTGGGGCCGGCGCGGCTCGGTTCAAGATCGAAGACCGCGCCGGGATCGCATGGCTGCGCTCGACCTGCGGCCAATGCCGGTACTGCCGCGACGGGAAAGAGAACCTGTGCCCCAACGCCCGGTTCACGGGGTATGACGAGGATGGCGGCTACGCCGAGTATGCCGTGGCGCCCGAGGCGTTCGCCTATGTCGTGCCCGCGTCTCTCGATCCCGTCTCGGTTGCGCCCCTGTTGTGCGCCGGGATCATCGGATACCGAGCTTTGAAACGCGCCCAGATGCGCCCCGGTTGCCGGCTGGGACTTTATGGGTTCGGCTCGTCGGCAAGCATAGGAATTCAAATCGCCCGGCATCTCGGCTGCACCGTGTTCGTGATGACGCGCGACGAGAAACACCAGCGCCTGGCCCGCCAACTCGGCGCCGCCTGGGCCGGCAGCGCCGAGGCGCGGCCCCCTGAACCGCTCGACGCCGCCGTGCTGTTTGCGCCCGTCGGCGAGCTGGTCTTGCCGGCACTGGAGGCCCTGGACCGCGGCGGCACCCTGGCCGTGGCCGGCATTCACCTGACCGATATCCCCGCGATGAATTACGAGCGGCAAATGTTTTACGAGAAAAACCTGACCAGCGTGACGGCCAACACCCGCGCCGACGGAGAAGAATTGCTGCGCCTGGCGGCCGAGGTCCCGTTGAAGCCGCAAACGACGCGCTTTGCCCTGGCCGACGCCAACCGCGCCCTGCAACTTTTGAAGCATGACGGGATCAGCGGGTCCGGTGTGTTGGAAATCGCTTAACCGCCCGTGGCTGTCCCCCTGATTTTCAGCCATTGAAATCGTACACGCGCACGCGCTCCCAATGCGGCTGGTTGCGCGCGATGAATTCCAGGTGGAGCGGGTGTTTCTGATAGGCATCGTGGGCCGCCCTGTCCGGCAATACGACGGCCAGACCCACGGAATAGGAATTGTCCACCACCTCCCGTTGCGTCCCGGCCGGCTCGCCCGCCCACAGCCGCTGGACCCCGGGAATCCCTCCCAGCAGCGAGCGGCAATCCGTTATCAGTTTTTCCCGCGCCTCTTTCCCTGTCCCCGGTTTCAGCCAGAAATAGACATGGTGAATGAACATGGCATTGTCTATTACACCATCCAGCGCGGCTTTTCCAATTCACCGAACGCACCGGCAATGCCGGTGCGTGCCCGAAGGTTCGGGCGATGGCATAATAGAGGCATCCGGAGCAATGGAAATTCAAGAATGCCGCGTCAACCCGCCATCTTCCTATCCGCCATCCTGATGATCGCCGCATCCTCGGCGGCGCAAGCCGTCGATCCCGCTCCGGCCAACATACCCGATCGGGATTTCAGTTTGCTCGATTTCGGCGGCGTCGGCGATGGAAAGACGCTCAACACCAACGCTTTCGCCAGCGCCGTTAAGGCGATTGCCGCCGCCGGCGGCGGCCGCCTGATCGTTCCCAAGGGATCGTTTCTCACCCTTCCGTTCGCCCTCGTCAGCCGCATGGACCTGCATCTCGACGACGGCGCCGTCATACGATTTCCATCCGACGTTACCGCCTACGGCCTGTCGCCGCGGCCGACGCCCAACCAGATGAAGACCCTCAAGGACCGATATCCGGCCCTCATCATTGGGACCGATCTCGCCGACGTCGCCATCACCGGCGCCGGCATCATCGACGGTGCGGGCGCCGCATGGTGGAACCTGACTGTGACCGACAACCAGGGCCGCACGCACGCCGACGGCGAAGCGAAGCCCAAGCTGATCGTCCTGTCCAACGTTCATCGCGTCCACGTCCAGGGCGTGACGTTGCGCAATTCGCCCCGCTATCATCTCGTGCTCCGCCAATGCCGCGATTGTCTGGTCGAAGGCGCGCATCTCATTTCTCCGAGCGATTCACCCCACACGGACGGCATCGACCCCATCTCCAGCGATACCGTGGTCATCCGCGATTGCGATCTGGACGTCGGCGACGACGACGTGGCCGTCAAGGCCCTCGACGGACCGGCGGCCAATGTCCTGGTGGAAAACTGCCGCTGCGCGCACGGCCGGGGCATCTCCATCGGCAGCGAGACTTACCAAGGCATCCACGACGTGACCGTCCGCAATTGCACGTTCACCGGCACGCTGCACGGCATCCACGTCAAGTCCGCCCGCGATCGGGGCAACCAGTTATACGCCTTCCATTTCTCCAACATTGCCATGAAAGACGTCTCCCTGCCGCTGAGCATCAACCTGTATTACCAGGACCGCCAAGGCCAGGCGGATCGAGCCTCTCTTCCCTTGACCGCCACGACGCCGTTTGTCCACGATATTGAGATCGACGGCCTGACCGCAACCGGCGCCGCCAACGCCGGAGAAATCATCGGGTTGCCCGAGAGTCCTTTGAAACGGGTGACGCTCACGAACGTGAGTATTGTCGCCGACAAAGGAATGATCGTGACGGATGCACAGGGCGTAATGTTCAAGAACGTCAGGATCGACACCCTGACTGGGCCGCCGCTCGTCTCCAATCACGCCGACGTATCATGGGATCGCTCACCTAGCGCGTCCCAACCCACAGGAGCAGGAAGTACACGCCCAGATATACCAGGAAGATGACGAGGACACAGTACCAGGTGTCGCTCTGATCCAGATCGAACAGCGCGCCGAGGAGCGCGAAATAGAGCACGAATTGAACGCCCAGGATCAGCAGCCCACCCAGGCACATAACGTACCTGAGAGGCCACAAGAGGTCTGTGACCGCTATCGGAGCCACCCCGATTGCGGCCAATCTCAACGCCGCGCTCCAGAATGAGCCGATGTCGATCTTGCGAATCTTCGCCGCCAGCAGCACCCCCGCCAACATCACGATCGTCCCGCCGACGATCCCGATTCCAATATGGATAATCGCGGCCTGCAAGTTGTGCGGGTGCTGCCAATACTCGGAGATGACTTCAATAAGGATACCGCCGCCCAGAAGCCAGAGCGGAGCATATTGCTTCTTCAGCAGTTCCGGGTCCACCCCGCGATCCGGGCCCCCCGGCGCCGCCGTTCGCGGCGTTTGATAGGAGAGCGTGGGCAAGGCCGGCGTCGATTCCGCGGCCGCCGGCCGATCCGACTTGCCCGCCCGAGGCGGATCGAGCGCAATGTCGTACGTCGCATCCGCCGACGGCGGATTCTTCGGACATTGCATCACCTGTCCACACGGGCAGCGCACCTGCCGCCCGGCCAACTCGTTCTTCCAACGGAACCGTTTGCCGCACGCCTGGCATTGAAAATATTCCGCTTCCGCGTTTTCCATTCAAACCGCCCCATGAATCATCCGCGCCCCGGGCGATCGCCACAATGACAAGGCCGCCTCCGCATTGTAAGCACTTCCAACCAACGTCCATTATCGCTGCACGCGGCGTCAAAATCCTCTAATATATCCGCCGATGAGCGATGAGATTTTTGATGCGGCGGTGGCCCATCATCGCGCCGGCCGGCTCGACGACGCGGCCGGCCTCTATCGCAAGGTCCTCGACGTCCAACCCAATCAAGCGGATGCGCTGCATTTGCTCGGCCTGGCGATTGCCCAGATGGGCCGCGCCCCCGAAGGCGCCAAGCTGATTCAGCGGGCCATCATCCTTCGCCCCAACGTCGCGGTCTTTCACGCCAACCTGGGTTATGCCTTTCGCCTCATGGGCCGCTCCGGTGTTGCCGCCGCCGCCTGGCGCCGGGCCGTCACGCTCGATCCCGCAGCGCCTTCGGCTTGGTTCAATCTCAGCCAGACGTTGGCCGAGATCGGCAATCCCTCCGCCGCCATCGACGCCTGCAACCACGCGCTCGCCTTGAATCCGGGTTTCGTCGAGGCGCACAATCATCTCGGCTCGGTTCTTCGCGAGCAAAAGCGAATCGACGAGTCCGTCGCCTGCTTCCGGCGGGCCCTGGCGGCGAATCCGCGATTTGCCGAGGCCCATCACAATCTCGCCCTGGCGCTTGCCGATTCCGGCCGAATCGACCTGGCCGTCGAATCCGAAGCCATCGCCATCGAACTGGCCCCCGACGTGGCCGCCTGCGCCAGCGGGCGCAATTACATGCTGCATTTCCATCCCCAGTTCGATCGCGCGGCGCTTCACCGCGAAATGCGGCCATTCAACCAGCGGTTCGCCCAGCCCCTCGCCCCTGAGGTCCAGCCCCACGCCAATCACCGCGATCCCGATCGCCGGCTGAAAATCGGCTATGTCTCGCCCGACTTCTATTTCCAGGCCGAATGTTTTTTCCTCCTTCCCCTGCTCCAATCTCACGACCACCGGAATTTTGAGATTCACTGCTATTGCAGCGTCCTCCACCCCGATTACATCACCCGGCGATTCAAAGAGCATGCCGACGTCTGGCACGACGTCGCGGCCCAAACCGATGCGCGCCTCGCCGAGCGCATCCGCCATGACCAGATCGACGTCCTGATCGACTTGACTATGCACATGCGGAACAATCGCCTGCTGGTTTTCGCCCGCAAGCCGGCCCCGGTGCAGGTCACCTGGCTGGCGTACCCCGGCGGAACCGGCCTGCCGGCGATCGATTATCGCCTGACCGACGCCCACCTCGATCCGCCCGATTCAGATCCCTATTACGCCGAGCGGTCGATCCGTCTGCCGGGATGCTGGTGCTGCTACCATCCGCTTTCCGATGCGGCAATCGAATCGCACCCGAGAGATTTCATCCGTTTCGCCTCGCTCAACAATCCCGCCAAGCTGAACGATGGGGCGCTGCGTCTCTGGTCCGGCGTAATGCAGGCCGTGCCCGGCTCCCGGCTGCTTTTGCTGGCCGCCTCGGAAGAGCAACGCGGCCGGATTCGCCGGCTCTTTGCCGACGCCGGCATCGCCGAAGATCGCCTTGAATTCACCGGCTATCTCCCCCGGCCGAGGTACTTGAAGCTCTACAACACCATCGACGCTTGCCTCGACCCGCTGCCCTACAATGGCATCACCACAACGCTCGACGCGCTGTGGATGGGCGTTCCGGTGGTCAGCCTGGCCGGCCAAACCGCCCCCGGCCGCGCGGG
>JBEKIV010000212.1:0-7331 GCA_050011595.1 Tepidisphaeraceae bacterium | reverse complement strand
CCGTTCGGCGCGCCCACCATTCGTGGGGAAGCCCAAACACGAAACGCAAAACCATTCCGCAGCGGATTCTTAATATCTCGGTCTCCGCGGCCATTTATTCCGCGGCTCCGGCGTTCGCACAACAATACACCTATACACCCTCGCAAATCCGCACCGCATACGGTTTTAACGGCGTCATGTTCAACGGCGTTGCGGCAACCGGCGCTGGAGAAACTATCGCGATCGTCGATGCATACAACACCCCCACGATTCAGTCCGACCTTTCCACCTTCGACACCGAGTTCGGCATCAGCGCTCCGCCCGCCTTCACCATCGAGAATCAAACCGGCGGCAGCAAGTTACCCACGGGAACCAATAGCGGTTGGGCGGTGGAAACGGCCGTTGATGTGGAGTGGGCGCATGCCATCGCGCCCAATGCCAATATTCTCCTCGTGGAGGCCAACAACAGCAATTCTTCGAACCTGTACACGGGCGTTCGGACGGCCGCCGCCGCCGCCGGCACTTCTGCGGTCACCATGAGTTGGGGTGGCGCCGAATTCAGCGGCGAGACCGCCAGCGATTCCACTTTCACCACGCCCAACGGCCACCAGGGCGTATCGTTCGTCGCATCCACCGGGGACAGCGGTTCGGTCGAGTATCCCTCCACCTCGCCCAACGTCCTGGCCGTGGGGGGCACCGCGCTTTATTTGAATTCCAGCGGTGGATATGGCTCCGAAACCGCCTGGAACGATTCGTATGGGAGCGGCGGCGGTGGGCTCAGCACCCAGGAAACCGAGCCAAGCTATCAGCGGGTCGCGCAACAAACCGGATCGCGGAGCGTGCCGGACGTCTCCTATGATGCCGATGTAAACACCGGCATGTACGTCTTCTCCGACGGAAATTGGTACGATGCCGGTGGGACCAGTTGCGGCTCGCCCCAGTGGGCCGCATTGATTGCCATCGCCGATCAGGGCCGGGCGGCCAACGGCCTCGCCACGCTCAGCAGTTCCAATCTCAGTAGTGGACTGCTCCCATCGCTCTACGACTTGTACAACACGCCGTATTACACGCAGGGCTTCAATGACGTGACCGTTGGCACGACCAGCACCGGCCAGGCTGCGGGACCTGGCTACGACACCGCCACCGGTTTGGGCACGCCCAAGGCCGGCTTTCTGATCCCTTATCTCGCGGGAGAAGTCAGCATCGCCCAGCCGGCGGCCTCACTCACATGGAACAACGCCGGCGGCAAGGGTGACGGGCGCACCTGGGATGTTGCCGACTACCAAAACTGGAACGACGGCTCCGCCGCCGTGGTCTACATCGATGGCAGCAATGTCACCTTCAATGATTCCAATTCCCACAATTACGCGGTGACGCTAAATGTCGCGGTCAGCCCCGGCTCGGTGACGGTAAACAACAGTTTGGGCAACTACACCATCAGCGGCACCGGCAGCATTGCCGATGCCGGGTCGTTCGTCAAAACCGGCGGCAATACGCTGACCCTCGGCGCCGCCCTGAGCGTCACCGGCGCCACGAGCATTACCGGCGGAACGCTGATGCTGGCCCCCAACGTCTCCGGCACCTCCGGCCCCGCCGTGACCAGCACCATCAACCTCACGTCGCTGTCGATCACCGGCAACGGCGTGCTGGACGTGAATAACAACCACTTCATCATCACCTACGGCTCCAGCGATCCGATCTCGACCATCGCCGGGTACATCGAGTCCGGCTATAACGGCGGCGCTTGGAACGGCCCCGGAATTATTTCCACGGCGGCGCAAACCTCGACGAACGGCCTTCTCTATGGCGTGGGCTACGCCGACGGGAAAGACGGCGTCGTCTCCGGCCTGGCGTCGGGCCAGATTGAGGTGACGTACACGCTCCTCGGCGACGCCAATCTGGAGGGCGTGGTCAACGGCGCGGACCTCACCATCCTGGCGGCGAACTACAACCAGAGCGTCACCGGCTGGGACCAGGGTGATTTCAACTACGACGGCATGGTCAACGGCATTGACCTCTCCGACCTGGCGGTGAACTTCAACCAGGGCGTCAGCGGCGGCGACGTGTCGGCCGGCGACGTTGCGGCGCTGGACGCCTTCGCCGCGGCCAACGGCATCAGCTTAGCGAATGTCTCCGACGTTGCGGCCTTGGACGCCATCGCCCCGTCCAACGGCGTCAGCTCGGCGAATGTCCCCGAGCCGGCGAGTGCGGCGATGATGCTGATGGCCGGATTGGGAATTCTCCGCCGGCGGCGACGATCGGCCGAAACCCGAATGAAGCAGCCGGGGCGTAACTCTTAATGGTGGGTACGCCTTTTCACGGCGTGCGCACAACCCGGCTCCACACCCGGCAACCGGACATTTCTTGCTCCGCCTTGCAATACCCTCGGACGACGATAAGCTATCGGAAAATTCAAGGGATTTTTAGCTTTCCGGTAGGGCTGAGAATTCCGATTCCATGCTGGAGGTCACAGGTTGGCGCCCTGTATTGCCCATTGATTCCGGCCGACGATTACATCTCCCTTGATCGGGTCCGCATGGTTTACGGAAGCCGATGCGTATTTGATTCGCTTTCCTGCGGTTTTCCGCGCGGCGGCATCTCCGTCATCCTCGGCGGCAGTGGTTCGGGCAAAACCACGATCCTTCGCCTCATCGGCGGTCTGGTCCGGCCCCAAGGCGGCGACGTCCTCGTCGATGGGCAGGACGTCGCCCGCCTTTCGCAACGCGGGTTGAATCTGGCCCGCCGCAAGATGGGGATGATGTTCCAGGGCGGGGCACTGCTGGATTCGTATTCCGTTTTTGATAACGTCGCCCTGCCGCTGCGCGAGCAGCGGCGGCAAAGCGAGCGGGAAATCGCGGGCGCGGTGCACGACATCTTGAAAGCGGTCGGCGTCAGCGATGCCGACGGCTTGCTCCCGGGGGAGCTTTCGGGCGGAATGTTGCGCCGCGTGGCGCTGGCGCGGGCGATTATCCGCAAGCCGGACGTGCTGCTGTGCGACGAGCCGTTTTCGGGGCTGGACCCGGTCTCCATCCGACGGATGGAAGCGCTGTTGGTACAGATCAACCGGCAGTTTAAGATGACCATAATCGTGGTGTCGCATGATCTTCACTCGACGATGCAGATGGCGGATCACGTTCTGCTGATTCTGGGAGCCCGGGTATTGGAAGGATCGCCGGCGGAGTTGCGGCAGAGCAACGACCCCGAGGCGGCGGAATTCTTCGGCGACGGGTCGGAGCGCCTCCAAACGCAAGGGAAAGCTTGATGGCCAATCCTGTTTCCCACGTCGGCTACAAGACGATCCAGTTCGTGCAGGAACTGGGGGCCATGACGGCATTTACTGTTGACGTCGTCCGGACGGCGCTGATGCCGCCGGTGCGATTTGCGGCTTTCGTCCGCGAGCTTTACAAACTGGGCGTGCTGTCGTTGCTCATCATTTGCGTGTGCGGTCTGGCCGTCGGCATGGTGCTGGGGTTGCAGGGGCATCACACGCTGGTGCGGTTCGGGGCGCAGCGGTCGCTGGGGGCGGTGGTCGGGCTGAGCCTCATCCGCGAATTGGGACCGGTGCTCACGGCGTTGCTGGTGGCGGGACGGGCCGGCTCCGCGACGGCCGCGGAGATCGGCGCCATGGTGGCCACGGAGCAACTGAACGGCTTGCGGATGCTGTCGATTGATCCGGTCAGCCTGGTGATCAAGCCCAAGGCGGCGGCGATGCTGGTCGTGACGCCGATGCTGACGGCGCTGTTCATCGCCTGCGGCCTGTACGGCGGATACCTGGTGGGCGTCGGCCTCCTGGCGGGCGATCCGGGCAGCTTTATGTCGAGCCTGCGTGCGAACGTGGATTTTCACAACGACATCGAGTGTTGCATGCTCAAGAGCACGATCTTTGGCCTGCTGCTGGGATTGATCGCGACGTATCGCGGTTACACCAGCGCTCCGACGGCCGAAGGCGTGAGCGCGGCGACCACGTCCAGCGTCGTCATCAGTTCGGTCACGGTGCTCTTGAGCGATTACCTCATCACCGCACTTTGGGGAATTTGAACCATGGATCGTTCTCCATTACGGGATTTTTTCGTCGGGCTGTTTGTTCTGGCGGGCATCGCGGCGATCGCCTACCTGTCGATCAGCATCGGCGGTTTCAGTTGGCACGGCCGCACCGGGCTGAAGCTGTCGGCCGCGTTTGACGAGACCGGCGAATTGGCCGTCCGGGCCCCGGTGGTCATTGCCGGAGTTCAGGTGGGAGAAGTCTCGGCGATCTCCTTGCAGGATGATTTCCGGGCAGACGTGGAGATGGACCTGGACCCATCGCTCAAGCTGCCGACGGATACTTCCGCGTCCATCGTCACCGCCGGCGTCCTGGGCGATCGGTACATTGAATTGCAGCCGGGCGGCGAAGAAAAACTGCTCAAATCGGGCGATCGCGTCGCATTCACGGAATCGGCGATCGTTCTCGAACGCTTGATCGGCCAATTGCTTTACGGAACAACCAAGGGCAAGCCAACGGAGAACAGCACCATCCCCGCCGCGACGGCGCCGGCGAGGACGCCGTAGCCGGCGGCGACAGGAGAAAAGATGGAAAGGAGCATGATGGCGATCAACGTGGTACTGGCGATGCTGGCCTGCGCCATCGGCGGCGTTTCGGCGGCACGCGCGGCCGATCAGAATGACGCCCCCCCCCCGCCGACGGCACGCCAGGTCTTGGATCAAGTGACCCACGACGTGCTGGCGATCCTGCGCGATCACAAGCTGTCCGCCGACGACAAACGCGAGAAGGTCAAACAGATTGCCTACCAAAACATGAATTTCGAGGTGATGGCGCGGTTGAGTCTCGGTCGATTCTGGCGCAGCCTGACCGACGCCCAGCGAACGCAGTATCAGCAGGAATTCAAGCAGCTCGTCACCAACACCTACGGCGCCACGACCGACAGCTACACGGATGAAGACGTCAAAGTCATCGGCGACCGGCAGGAGCAGGACGGCGATTGCACCGTGCAAACCCGCATCACCGGCACCAAGGACGACAAACCGGACCAGGAAGTGGCCAAGGTGGATTACCGGCTGCGCATGCAGGACAACCAATGGAAGGTGATCGACTTCACCATCGACGGCGTCAGCCTCGTGGCCAATTTCCGTTCGCAGTTCCAGGAGGTCATGTCCAACGGCGGCATCGACCATTTGCTCAAGCTGTTGCACGACAAGAATGCCGCCTACGAAAAGAATCCCGCCAATGGAAAGTGACGTTCATCCCCCAAATCGGGACAGGGAGGATTCGACTTTCATTCCAACGAAGTGGCGGATGGCGGCGATCGTGTTGGCCGGCGTGGCCGTGAGCCTCTGCGGCGGATGCGCCTCCGGGCCATACAATGCTGATCCCTTCGAGAAGACCAATCGGATCATCTACAAGTTCAACGACGTCCTGGACCGCGTGGCGCTCAAGCCGCTGGCGGACGGGTACGTGAAAGTGATCCCCCAACCCATTCGCACCGGCATCGGCAATGGATTCGACAACCTGATCTACTTCAACGTGATTTCCAATGATCTCCTGCAGGGAAAATGGGGCCAGGGCCTGGGCGATTTCGGACGCATGGCGGCCAACAGCACCGTTGGCATCGGCGGCATTTTTGACGTGGCGACCCATTGGGGTCTGCCCGCACACGACAATGACTTGGGAATCACCCTGGGCAAATGGGGCGTCGGGCCGGGACCGTATCTGGTGCTGCCGCTGCTTGGACCTTCTTCTCTGCGCGACGCCTCGGGACCCGTGATGAAGTATGCGGCCACGCCCACAACCTATTTGTATCTGCCGGTGCAAATATACCTTCCGCTCTACGTCGTCGATATCGTGGATCTGCGATCGCGCTTCGGCAGCAGCGTCGAGCACTTCCGCAACGCCGCGGCGATCGATCCGTACGTCTTCATGCGCGAGGCCTATTTGCAATACCGCGAGGCGCAGATTCACGAAGGCAAGCCCCCGACCGAGCAGAATCTTTACGACGAAGACTCGGATGCCGCGCCATCCGCGACGCGGCCCGCACCCGGACCTGCGGAATGATTCGTTGGGATCAAGCACCGCCGCTCAAGGCACGCGATCGAGCACTTGCCTTGCGCGCTCGGCATCGGCGGCGGTGTCAAACGCCAGATACATGACCAGTTCGTCGCGGATGCCGGTCGCGACGACGCCGGCGAGATTAATGCCTTGCGCGCTGATCGCCCGAACGATGAGGTATCCCTTCCCCGGTTCGTCCGGACAGGAAACGCGCAAGTGCACCAGGCCGCTGCGCTCAAATCCCAATTGCTTGGCGGCGCTGATTTGCGACTCGCTGGTCAGCGGAGCCAGGAACGTCACGCCTTGATCGGGGTTCTGGTGCGATCGGCGGGCATCGAGGATCTCCAGATCGGCGCCGGCCTTGGCCAGACCTTCGAGTTTTTCCAATAGTCCGCCGGGCCGATTCGCTACCGGCGCCGACCAAACATCAACCACTCTTGTGCTCAACATGGTTCACTCTCCTTTGGGGCGCGATCTCAAACCATCCGGGGCGACGGGCGCGGCGTCGAAATCCGAGCGCCAGCGCGCCACCCACTCCAGAATGGTCCGGACCGCATCGGATACCACGGAAGACATCGCGGATGGAATGGGCAGCCCCAGCCCGGCATTGGGAATTGTCGCGACAATCAGACGAACGTTGGGTGGCAGCCAACCCAGCGATTCAGCCATGGCCAGTTGAGCTGACAGCCCCAGCCCATGCGTGGAGGTCGCGCGCTCGCAGAGCAGCAAGGACTGGGCGGAGGAACGATAGTCCAAATCAAGCAGCCGCCCGGGCATCACGCCGGGGACCACCGCCGCATCGACCACCAAGAGCGCGCGGCGATCTTCCAGGCAATGCAGCAGATCGGCCGGATTGAGGGCCAGATCCACGATCTCCAGTTCCGGACGCGCCTTTCGCGCCAGCCGTCGTGCCACCAGGGAACCGAAGGCGTCCCCCGACGCATCCGGATTTCCGCACGCCGCCATCAAAATGGGCCGTATCGCACCCATCGTCGCTCCGGATTTCCCGCTATCGGCCCAGGGAAGATTGGGCGTGGCCGCGGGAGAACTTGAGAAAGTGCACCGAGCAGGAAATGCACGGGTCATAGTTGCGGATCAGGTGTTCGCAGCGCAGTGCCGCCTCTTCGTCACCGAGCGGCGCCAGCGAAGGCGCCAGAGCGCGCAAATCCAGTTCGATCGAGGCTTGGTTTTGAGACGTTGGCGGCACGATCCTCGCCGCCAGCACGATTCCATCTTCGCTGATGCGATAGTGATGCCAGCAGATTCCGCGGGGGGCTTCGGTCCCGTGTCCGCCTCCCCCGGCACGGGG
>JBEKIV010000211.1:0-7354 GCA_050011595.1 Tepidisphaeraceae bacterium | reverse complement strand
ATGAACAGCGGGGCGTAACAGTTCATCACCACGATGTCGGAGTTGCGTTCCAGGCCCGTGAGCCAGGCGGCATCGGCCAGGGCCGCGCCGAAGTTGGGCGTGGGGCTTCCTTCCCGAGTCGCCCACTCGCCGACGAAAATCTTGGGGCCATTGCGGTCCGTCTTGTCGTAGTGATGGACGTCGCGCTCCATCGCGCGCGCCGAGCGATAATAATGGTCGTCGATCACGTCGGGCGTTCGGGTTTGAACGGCGGTCGTGGCGATGAGTTGGAGATGGGGATATTTGGCCTTGATGGCATCATAGAACTGCGCGAACCGCCCGTCGTATCCGGCGCGATCGAACCAGTCCTCGTTGCCGATTTCGACATATTGGATTTTGAACGGCTCGGGATGGCCGTCCTTGACGCGCTGCTGTCCCCATTTCGTCGAGGCATCGCCGGTGCAGTATTCGATTTCGTCCAGGGCTTCCTGGACAAACGGCTCCAACTGCGGTCCCGGGTCCACGTGCTGGTGGTTCAGCGCATATCCGGCGAAGACCGCCAAGACCGGTTGCATGTGAAGATCTTCGCACCAGTCGAGGAACTCCAGGAGGCCGAGTCCGTCGGAAGAACGATATTTCCACGGGCTTAAATGCCCCGGGCGCTGGGCGAGATCGCCGAGTGTGTTCTTCCAGGCGAAGCGCTGGTCGATGGTATCGCCTTCGAGATAGTTGCCGCCGGGGAAACGCAGGAAGGCCGGATGGAGATCGCCGAGCATCTGCATCAGGTCGATGCGGTTGCCGTTGGGGCGGTTGTTGAAAGTCGGCGGAAAGAGCGAAACCAGGCTGAGCCAGAGCGTCCCCTTGCTGCCCGCGGAAATCACGAGGCGCGCGTCCGCCGTGGGATCGACCTTGCCGGTCGAGAGGGTGACTTCGTATTTCTTCCATTGCGCGTCGATCTGGGGGACCGAGGCCGATGCGTAGACGGTCGCGCCGTCGTTGCTTTCGATGTCCACGGTCAATGGCCCGGCCAATCCGTCGGCCGATCTGGCGTAGAACGAGGCGCGATATTGCGTGTCGGGCGACACGGGAATGCCCCAAAATCCATCGTTGGCCACGCCGACGCGCTGGCCTTGGCCAACCGCGGAGATATTGAGCCGCAGGCTGCGGGTCAGCGCCGTCGTGTTCACCGGGTTCTGATCGTCCAGCGCGATTTGGCCTTCGGCCGATTCGCTGTTGACCAGCGACCAGTGCGCGGGTTGGTCGGCGTCGTCTTTGAAGGCGCGGTTCTGAATCAGTTCGGCATACAGCCCGCCGTCGTAGGAGTGGTTGATCTCCTCGGTCATCAGGCCGTAGAAGGTGGGGCTGATCTTGGCGCCGGGATTCTGCACGTCCACATTCAATTGTCCGGGATCGGCGTTGGCGAGGGCCAAGAATACTCCGAGGAAAGCTGTCACGACCGCGAAAATGGTTGGGTTCATGGGTTGACAACTAGCTTTGCCAATCGGCGGCGGAAAAGCAAGTGCCGCGGGGCCCCTGAAATCCGAAATCGCCGAATGACAAATCACCAATCAGCCATCACAATATCCGCCATGAAATATCGTCGGCTTGGAAAGAGCAATCTGCGCGTGTCGGTGATCGGGCTGGGAACCTGGCAGTTCGGCGGAGAATGGGGCAAGGATTTCGTGCAGAATGAAGTCGATCGGATTTTCGACGCGGCACGCCAAACGGGCATCAACCTGATCGACACGGCCGAATGCTATGGGGACCATACGTCGGAATCGTTCATCGGCAACGCGATCCGGGGTGATCGGGACAACTGGATCGTCGCGACCAAGTTCGGGCACAAATTCCATTCCCACTTGAACCGCACGGATGAGCGGACGGCGAGCCAGGTGCTGATGCAAGTCGAGGAGTCGCTCAAGGCCTTGAAAACGGAATACGTCGATCTGATGCAATACCACAGCATTCGATTCGAGGAATTCGACAACGACGAGCTGACCGCGGCGCTACAGAAGCTGATGAAGGCGGGGAAGGTCCGGCACCTGGGAAATTCCATCTCCGGGCAAACGCGGAAGAATATCGATCAGGTGGAAAATTCAACCCGCCGCCATGTCGAGGCGATTCAGGTGATCTATAACCGATTGGACCGGACCCCGGAGGAGCGGGTGTTTTCGCTTTGCCGGGAACAGGACCTGGGAGTGCTGGCGCGCGTTCCGCTGGCGAGCGGGTTTTTAAGCGGAAAATATAAGCCGGGGGCGTCGTTTGGACCGAACGACGTTCGCGCCAGGCAGGATAAGGCGAGGGTTGAGCAACGGCTGCGCGAGGTGGAAGAGATTCGCCGCAAGGAGGCGCCGGCCGGGATCAACCTGGCGCAATGGGCGCTGGCGTGGTGTTTGCAGCACCCGGCGGTCACGGCCGTCATCCCGGGGTGCAAGGATGACCGGCAGGTCCGCGCGAACGCCGCGGCGGCGGAATTGGCAATGGTCAGCGAGGATCATCCGCAGGCGTGGAAATAGAATCCGTCCAGATCGGGGCCGTGGACGTCGAGGAGATTATCGATCTTCGGCATGCGATCCTGCGCGCGGGATTGGCCAGGGAGACGGCGTATTTTCCGGGGGATCATGATTCGCGGACGGTCCACCTGGCGGCCAAATATGGCAAGGCGATCGTGGCCTGCGCGACGGTGTTGGTGAATCAATGGGAAGGCCGGCCGGCTTGCCAGTTGCGAGGAATGGCGGTTGATCCGGCATATCAAAGGCGCGGCGTGGGGAGACGATTGCTCGCGGAAATCGAGCGGGTCGCGGTGGAGAATAGTGTCGGTCTGATCTGGGCGAACGCCCGTGCGCCGGCGGCGGAGTTCTATCGGAAACACGGTTGGGAGATTGTTTCGGAAGAATTCGAGATTCCCACGGCCGGGCCGCATTTCAAGATGGTGCGGAAACTGTAGAATTGCCGACATGGCAAACGAGAAATCCTGGCAAGGGCGAATCGGCGAAGCGACGGATGCGCTGGCCCAATCGTTCGTCGAATCGATCAGCTACGACCGGCGGCTTTACAAGCACGACATCGCCGGCTCGATCGCGCATGCCACGATGCTGGCCAAAGTCGGGCTTATCAGCGATGCCGAACGGGATGCGATTATTGACGGCCTGAAGGGGATCGAACGCGACATCGAAGCCGGGAAATTCAAGTTCGACGAAAGCCTGGAAGATATTCACATGGTCGTTGAGGCCGCGCTGATCGAGCGGATCGGCGAGCCGGGGAAGAAGCTGCATACGGGGCGGAGCCGGAATGATCAGGTGGCGCTCGATCTTCTGTTATGGATCGACGAGGCGAATGGGCAGATTGACCGGAAACTGGAAGAATTGTGTCGCGCATTCGTTGCACTGGCGGAGCGTAGCCGGGACGTTGTGATGCCATCGTACACCCACTTGCAGCGTGCGCAGCCCATCCTCGGCGGCGCCGAGGCGCTGGCGTGGTGTTCAATGCTGTCAGAGAACTTCAATCGAATGGGCCGATTTCGCCGAAAGGAAATGGAAAGTCCTTTGGGATCCGGCGCGATCGCGGGGACTTCATTGCCGCTGGCTCTGGAGGCGACGCGCTCAATCCTGGGATTCGGCAACACGTCGCCCAACAGCATCGAACAGACGGCGAAGCGCGATCTGGCAATCGAGTTTGTGTTCCATCTGGCGATGATCTCCATGCACCTCTCCCGCTGGGCGGAGCAGTGGATCATTTACATGACCACGGAGTTTTCGTTTTTGAAAATCGCGGAGAAGTACACGACCGGTTCGTCGATGATGCCGCAGAAGCGGAACCCGGACATGCTGGAATTGATCCGCGGACGTTGCGGGAACGTGTATGGGGATTTGTTCGCGCTGATGACGATCCTGAAGGGGTTGCCGATCGGCTACAACCGGGATTTGCAGGAGGACAAGCGGATTGTTTTCCGCGCCTTTGATACCGTGAGCGGTTGTTTGACGATGGCGGCGGCGATCGTGAACTCGGCGAATTTCGTCAAGGAGAACATCGAGCCGACGCTGGAGCGAGGATTTCTGGATGCGACGAGCCTGGCGGAGTATCTGGTGACCAAGGGCGTTGCGTTTCGGACGGCCCATCAGATTGTCGGAGCACTGGTGGCGCGGTGTGAGAAGGAGGGGAAAACGTCGCTGGGGCAGCTTTCGGTGCAGGATTTTAATGATGCGATCAAAGCCCACGGATGGCCATCCGTGGGCTTGGACAAGGACGTGTACGATGCCCTGGGTGCCCGGAACGTGGTGAAGCGCTACCAGAGCGCCGGCGCCGCGGGCGGCAAGCCGTTCGAGGAACAATTGGCGGGGTGGAAAAAGCGGCTGGGGATGTGAATCGCGGATGCCCTCGATCATTGATTACCAAGTCGTTTTGGATCGGCTGACGGCCGAGGGGCTGGAATGTCATTATTATAATGGCGGGTCGTTTGGTTTCGGCACGGCGGCGGAGGTTCGAGGATGGATCGGGCCGCCGGATGAGACGATCAGGCCGGAACTGGGCAAATTCACGCGGAAGGTGCCGGAGCCGTTTGCGGCGAAATTGGCGGAACTGGCGGCGCGGGCTTGGCACGATCTCTTGCCGGGAAATGTCTGGGTGATGCCGGGGAGTCATTGGTCGTACGAATTAAATTTTGGCAGTCGGGAATGGCTGCCGGGATTGCTTGGGGGCTGCGGGATTGATTCCAGCCTATTGATTGGGCGGACCAACGCGGCTGCCATTGAATTCTTGCCGGGTGAAGAAACCGGGTTTGAGTCGTTTATTCAGGGGTTGCTGGCGGGGCTGAGCACGAGCGATTTCGCCATGGCATTTCCCGGGCGGGCAGCGGCATGCACGATCCACCATCACCAGCAGTTGTGGTGGGTTACCAATAATCGGGAATTGGCGATGCAATTGGACGAGATTGCCTGAATTATCGGCCCTCGATCGGTCGCCCGGGCGTTCATCTGCATTGAATCTTGAAATGCCGCGGGGGTTGCATAAAATGTGAATGATTCGTTTGGTTGGCATTGGGGGCAATTTCTCCATGCCGATCACGGACGACGCGCTGTAGCGGATGGTGCGTCGTTAGATTCTTGATTCGACGTATCGACATGAACGTGGTCATTTTGGGAATACTGACGAAGACGGCGATCACCGCATTAGGCGTGATGGGGCTATTGCTCGCATTCAGCCGGCGTGTGACGGGTGGCTTACCGCGGCAGTTTTTGCCGCTGGCGGCCCTGACGCCTTGGTATTTCACGTCGCCAGCGCTGATCAACACGCGCCGGCCGATCGATTCGCCTTGGCGAGCACCTCCCGGAATGACATTCATTCGGCAATGCTGGATCACCGGTTCGGGATTTTGTTGAACCGAGCTTGGCATTGAACTGTCTCCCCGTCGAAGCAGGGGTCTTTCCAAGGCATCCGCGTTTTGAGTTCATCCATCACGAATGGATGAGGTCGGACGGGATTCATGGAAATCACCTGGTATCTCCTGGCCGGGCTGTTCCTGGGCGCCGGTGGTGTGGCGATAGCGGCCAAGGTCATGGCCCGCAGCGCCTTGAACCGCAGCCGGGCCGAAGCCGAGCAAATCAAGAATAACGCGCTGATCGAGGCCCAGAACAAGGCCAAGGAAATCGAGCTTGCCGCCCGGCAGGAACAGCTCAAGCGCAAGGAACAGTACGAGCGCGAAACCGAACAGAAGCGAAATGAGCTCAAGACCCAGGAAGGCCGCCTGACAAAGCGGGAAGACACCCTGGACCGAAAGCTGGACACGCTTTCGGTCAAGGAAAAGAACCTGGACGATCTGGAATCCCGTCTTTCGCAGCGGGAGAAATCCCTGGCGGGCAAGGAAGAGCATCTGAACCAGGTGCTTCACGAGCAGCGGGACAAGCTGCTGCAATTGACGAATCTATCGCCGGAGCAGGCGAAGGAAATGCTGCTGAAGCGCGTGGAGGACGATTGCAAACTGGAGGCGGGGGCGCTCATCCAGCGAATTACCGAGCACGCCCAGGACGAGGCGAAGGACAAGAGCCGGCAGATTATCCTCCAGGCGATCCAGCGTTACGCGGCGGAGCAGACGGCCGACCACACCGTCAGCACGGTGACGATTCCCAGCGACGACATGAAGGGCCGGGTCATCGGCCGGGAAGGCCGCAACATCCGCAGCTTCGAGAAGGCGACGGGGGTGGATGTCATCATTGACGATACGCCGGGCGTCGTGGTCGTGAGTTGTTTCGATCCGGTGCGTCGTGAAATCGCGCGGCTGTCGCTGGATCGGCTGGTGCAGGATGGGCGAATCCATCCGGCGCGCATCGAGGAAGTCGTCGCGGTGACCACCAAGGAAATGGACGAGGAGTTGATCCGTCTGGGCAAGGAAGCGGCCCAGGAGGCGAACCTGCAATTGGCCAAGCCGATCATTCCCATGCTCGGCCGGTTGTCGTTCCGCACCAGCTATGGCCAGAACGTGCTGAAGCATTCGATGGAGGTGGCGTATCTGTCCCAGGTGATTGCCGACGAGCTGGGTCTGGATGGGAAGCTGGCGCGGCGCGCGGGGCTGCTGCACGACATCGGCAAGGCGATGGACCACGAGCAGGAGGGCGGCCATCCGCAACTGGGCAAGGAATTTTTGCGCCGGTTCGACGAGCCGGAGGCGGTTTTGAACGCGGCCGAGGCCCACCACGGCGACGTGCCGGTGACGACGCCGTACACGGTGATCGTGATGGCCGCCGATGCGATCAGCGCCAGCCGGCCCGGGGCGCGCCGCGAAAGCCTCGAGCGATACGTGAAGCGCTTGCAGGAGTTGGAAGATTTGGCGATGACGTTCGAAGGCGTGCGCCAGGCGTACGCGATCCAGGCCGGCCGCGAGGTGCGAGTGATCGTGGATGCCAAGCTCATCGATGACCGCATCAGCGCCAAGATCGCCCGGGACATCGCCCAGAAGATCGAGCAGGAGCTGAATTATCCCGGGGAAATTAAAGTCACGCTGATCCGGGAAACACGCGCGGTGGAATATGCGAGGTGAACTGAGCGGTCTTTCGCCAGGATGGATTTAGGGACGCCATCTCATGCCGGCAAGATCTTCACTCCGGCGCCCGAAGCGCATTTGCGCACCGCCTTGTCGAATGTTGCAAGGGGAGCGCCCTCCCGAACGGCCAGTTCAACGTACGTCGCATCGTAGGATGTGAGATTGAATCGTCGGCCGATGTCGAGAATATCATGGCTGATGCGATGCCTTGGCGTGTCATCGGTTCGAATCGGCAGGGCCCGGACAAGTTTGAGAAATGCGGACGATTCAGCCGGCGTTTTCCGACCGCGTCGTTCCCCCATCAATATGCCGTTTTCCAGTTCGCTCCACCACAACGGC
>JBEKIV010000210.1:0-7436 GCA_050011595.1 Tepidisphaeraceae bacterium | reverse complement strand
CCGACCTCCCTCCCGAATGCGCGGAAGGCGGGCTTCGGCAATTTCCAATGGAGGTCGGACAAGCGGGCGTGTCTTTGGACGGTTGAGGTCGGCCTGTGGCCGAAACTCCGCTGCGGTAGGCTTTGCCTCCGCTGCGGTAGGCTTTGCCTCCGCTGCGATGGCCGCGGCACGCGGCGAATCCTCTTTTGCTTCCTCGCAGACGGCGATCGCGAACGTGAACAGGCCAGCCAGCGGCCCCCACGGCACCGACGCCCGATTATATTCGAGTCAGCGCCGCCGATCGGCACGAAAAGCATAACCGATAAAAATCTTCGGTCTTGCAGGGTCGCCGATAGTGTCACGCACCCGCTTGACCGGACCCCACCGCTTTTGAATGATGGTCGTCTTGCCGGGAGGCACGTATGGCGAGTTTTTCAGTGGTGATTTTGACGGCCGTTCCCAGCGGGCTGGGCGCCGATGGGGCCGGGGCGTTCGTGAAGATCGACGGACGCGAATGCCTGCTCCGCGGCGTCGAAATGTTCCTCAATCGGGAGGGCGTCAAACAAATCCAATTGGTCGTCTCGGACGATCAGTTTGAGGAGGCCAAACGGAAATTCGGCGGCCATCTGAGTTTCTCCGGGGCCAAGCTGGTCAACGCGGGAAAACAGTGGATGGATCAACTCGCCGCGGCGGCGGACAAAATCTCCGCCGAGGCCACGCACGTCATCATTCACGATGCCGCCAGGCCGGCGGTGGCGTACAACGATCTGGACGCCCTGGCGGCCGAGGCCGAGAAGCATCCGATCGTCGTCATGACCACCTCCATTCGCGGCGGGGTGATTGAGACCGAGGAATCCGGCAAGCCGATTGCGTTGCGCTCGGGACAACGGTTTCAGCAGGTGGTTACGCCCTGGGCTTTGCGCAAGGACAAATTCCTCGAGATGGTCAAAGCCCGGCGCGACCCGGCGGCCGCGGAGATGTGGCTCCTGCGCTCCTCGCCCTTGAACGTCCGTTTGAGCCAGGCGGCAGATGTGTCCATGGTCAAGGCGATGATTTCCCTGCTGCCCAAACCCAGGATCAAGGCGTCCGATAACCCGTTTGAAGAAGCGCAGTGGTGAACACATCAAAGCAATGAAGGGAACGACCAACGATGCTGAAAGCGGCGATTTTCCCCGTGGTCCTGCTGACCATTTCCAATACTTTCATGACGATCGCCTGGTACGGGCATCTTAAATTCGAGCGCACGGCCCTGTGGAAGGTCGTCCTGGCGAGCTGGCTGATCGCGTTTTTCGAGTACTGCTTTCAGGTGCCCGCCAATCGTCTCGGCAACGAGGGCGGTCTGACCGGCTATCAGCTCAAGATGATTCAGGAAATCATCACGCTCACGGTGTTCTGTCTTTTCGCATTTGTTTATCTGGGCGAAAGATTGCGTTGGAATTATTTCGCCGGATTCGCCTGCGTTCTCCTGGGCGTCTTTTTCGTCTTCCACAAGTGGACGGCTTAGATCGACCGGCCGTCGGCTTGACTGGCGGGCGATGTCCGATAGATTGAGGCGAATTGCGGGGCCATAGTGAAATGGGATCACGCCACCATGGCATGGTGGAATTTGGGGTTCAAATCCCCATGGCTCCAATTTTGCCGCAGGCAAAATTAGAGCAGGAGACAGGAGAACAGGGGAGCAGGTGAGCGAGGAAAATGCTCGCCGACGAATTGTTCTTGAAAGGCCGAACTTTCTCCTGCGGTCACCTGCTCACCTGTCACCTGCTCAAATTCCGATTCGTTGAATGCCCTTCATATTCGAGAATCTTCGGACCTAGCAGAAGGCCCCAGACCGCGCCAGCCAGGCCGCGTGCGCTGGCTCCCGAATATGCGTCGCGTGCGCAAACTTTGACGGCGCGGGTCAGCCTTGAGGACATCCGCACCATCTAATGCATACGCATCTTCCGCGACATCGACGCTTGAATCCTCCCCCGTTAACACAACTTTCACAAAATCATTTCGCGTCGCATGCGCGATGTTCACACTTCTCAGTTCAAATCCTAACAAGCTGTTGGAGGGAGCCGGCGCGTAGCCGGCCAAGTCGGCGTTAGAATTTTTGAATCCTTATCCAAACGTGAGGATCAACGTTAACGTCCGGCGTTGAGAATGTTCAAGTCATGAGCCTCGGCTGCCGGATCGGTCAGGGCCGATCGGCGGCGGACGGATTCTTCGTTCAACGAGGCGCGGACAACGCGGCCGGAATCGCCGCGCAGTGAAGGAGTCATCATGCAACGGACGCGGTCCAGGGGTTTCACGTTAGTCGAACTTCTTGTCGTTATCGGCATTATCGCGGTTTTAATTGGTATTCTATTGCCGGCGCTCAGCCGGGCGCGCGAAGCGGCGAACCAGGTCAAATGCGCGAGCAATCTCCGAAGCATCGGGCAGGGATTGGCGCAATATCTTGACGATTACAACCAGCGTTATCCAGTGTCGTACGACTATCACAGGAGGACAGGAATCGATGTCTTGAACATCACCGCCGGAATCGAGAGTCCGCCCTGGGCAATGACCGGATACGTTCACTGGTCCAGTTTCATCTACGGCAGAAAAGATTTAGGAGTCAATTATCCCAACACTTTCATGAGCACCTTTGGGTGGGAGGCCTTCCAATGCCCGACCATGAACAACGGCGGCCTGCCCGCTGATGAACCAGGTTATTACGACATGGAACCAGGGCAGAATTACGATCCGGCAAGCATTTCAACACCTGGGCCTTCCCAACTACCCGACTATCAAGCCCCACGAATGGCTTACACCGCCAATGAAGCAATTATGGGCCGCAACAAGTTCGTTCCCGGTTTTCAAGGGGCAATTCGAACTTACCAGTGGGTTCCCGCCGCTGAAATCAGGCACAGTGCCGCGACGATCCTCGTCACGGAATTCAACCCGGATTGGAATGTCGTGAACGACTATTCCGACGCGGACGGATCGACGCCGGTTTGTAAGAGCCATCGGCCTGTCTGTCCTTATGTATTGGAGACCGCCGCGGGTTCGCTTCTCCATGGAGTGGGTCCTGTGGGAGCCTACAAGCTCGATCAAGCTCCTCTGCACCAGCTTACGGGCAACACGCCGTGCTTGCAGCGGGTCACCAAAAGCATGATGACGCCCTATCCTCACCTTGGCTTTCAGCCCTTGGGACAGACTTCGACCAGCATGGACTGGATTGGCCGCGTTCATGGTGCATTCAAACTTGGAACCATCACCGACGGCACTACGTCGATCAGCGGCTGGGATATGCGCACGACCAACTTCCTTTACTGCGACGGACACGTTGAGAACAAAAATGTCGCCGATACGTTGAGCCCATGGGAATGGGGCGACCAGATGTACAGCCTGAATCCCGGATCGGACATTTTGGTTACCAAGGGACAGTGATTGTTTTTAAGGAGAGGGATCGGGCTTGGACAAATAAAGTGCGTTGTGCACACGTGCTAATGAACGGACACTAACTTAGGGGCTTTGGTTGGCTCCTCAGAACGACGGCTATGTGGTCCGCTTCAATGTTGGAGCGGCGCACGAACATACTTCGCGCCCCTGCCAAGGGGCATCTAGAAAGGGAGAAAGACCATGCAATCCATAAGCAAAGATAAACGGCAGGTCAAGATTATGGCCGCCGTCTCGGCCGCCTCGCTCGCGCTGGTTTCCAGCGCCATGGGGCAAACCACCGTCTCGATCGCCGGTTCGACGGCACTGAAGAACTGGCTTGTTAAAAGCACCACTTCGTTCACCGAAATTCAACCGTACGAGCCCGCCCTGGTCAATCCCGGCGTGAACCCGGCGCTGGACACCGGATATCTCACAATCGCCGGGACCACCTATCCCAGCACAAGCTATGGCACCTCCGCCGACGGAGGAAGCGAATATTGGGCCAATAACGGCGGCTCGGGTCAATCGTACCAGCTTGCGCCCAAGCTCGGTTCGGGAGGCACCAGCAATAGCAGTGTCAGCGGTGCGGCCAACGCCGTCACGTTCCAGTTTCACGAATCCGGCTCGGTCGAGGGCATCCTCGAGATGGCCAACGATCAGCTTTACACCAATTCGGATTCCGGCTTGGTGCAGCCCGCGGGCCTTCCCACTTCCATTGCCTATGTGACGAAAAATGTTGACCGCAATCCGGATAGCGGCAACGCGGTCTGGGTCAACTATAACCAGATCGGCGCCAGCGGTACTCCCGGGGGCACTGCGTGGAACGCTTCATCCGGCGCTTCGGTAAACAACGAAAGTCTTGGCAACTTCTACGCCCCTGGTGTCGGGCAAGGCACGGTCGGAACCAACGGCATAACGACTGCCTGGGTGGCCGGCAGCGCCAGCAACCCAACGCCAAACTTTAATCTGGCGGGCCTCAACGCCAACGGCGGTCAAAACGCCGTTCAGGCCGCGATGTCCGATGCCATTCCTCAACAGGTTTTCCAGAACACCTATGGCAGTTACAGCTACAATTATACGGATACAAACGGCAATCCTCACACCGCTACCGGAGCGGCCAACTCCACCTTCAACAGCAATCCCCTGGACTTGGGCTATGGTCAGGGAAACCCCAATCTACAGCAGGCGGCGACCATTGGCACCGCCGGCTCCAGCATAGCCTATCAAACCCCAAGCGTGCTGGACGTCCCTGCCAACGCAATCAATCCGCGAACGGGCACGGCGTTTGGCGCCGGTACCTGGAACAACGCCTCTCAAGGCGGACTTGGCAATCTCAACAGCCAGCTAACCGCCATCACCGCGACGCTCTTCGTCGCCAACCCCGGTACGGGTCTGACTCAGTTGGATCGCACCGATGCCGATTGGATGGAGACCACCAGCCGTTTTGCCAATGGCGCCGGATTCAACATGACCACCCGTGACGTGAACTCCGGCACCCGCGACGTCTCCTCCCTCGATACCGGCGTCGATCCGACCTATTCCGTTGGCAAAGACGATGACGGCAACGGTAACCTTTCCATTGGTGCATCCGGTGAAGTTTCCATCGGTTCGGCCCTGCGGTTCTCCAACAAGACCGCCGGCGGCGCTGAACTCCGACCCACCGTTCAGTCCAATCGCATGTCCATCGGCACTCTCTCCATCAACGATGCCCAAAGCGTCGCCTTTAATACCGGTTCTGTCGCCAATCCTATTCGCTCCTTGAGCTCTAGCGACAGCGTCAATGGCAGCACTCCTTACGTCCAAGCCGGATATAACACGATCAGCAACGGCACCTACGTCATCTACCAGAACGAACAGATCGTGACCTTGAAAGACATGACCAACGCGACCACCTATGCCAACAGCAATGTGGGTATCGACCCCAACACCGGCGCACAGATTCTGACCGGCACAGTCCAGGGCGACCCCACGGGCGCAGTCGTTACCCTTATCAACAATACGACGGATTCGGTTGGGACCGCCGCCAATGCATTCTCTCCGAATAATCCCGCCGACGGCCTGCTCTCACAGGGCTACTTGATCCCCTCGCTCATGCAGGTTTCGAAGCAGTTCAACGGCCAGGGCCTCTCCAACTCCACGGCCGGAGCGATCGATACCGGCAGCATCACCAGTTCATCCAATCTCCCGGGCGCCGGCGGAAACTACAACTCGGGTCTATTCTCGAGCTACTCCACCTCCGGCTACCAAACGAAGATGTCCGTGGATAGTCCAACCTCGGTCTTTGCGGGCGCCGGCAGCCTTTATGGCGGCAACAGCAACGCGGCCACACCCGCCGGCTTCAATGGCAACATCTCCATCACAGACCAGTCAAACACCAATGGCGCCAATGCCGGCGGCAACTGGCTGTTCGGCAATTTCAACCAGAACGGCATCCGTGACTACAGCGCCGTGCAAACCGCGCTTCCCGCGCTCCGCGCTCTCATCTCCGCCGATCAGACCGCTGGCGCCAGCGTTCCGGGCAGTGCATTTACCGCCGCTGGAGACTCTGCCAACGGAGTCACGGCGAGCGTCAGCGGAGTTACCAACAGCACGGTCATCAATGTTCCCGGTGTCGCCGCGCTGAACAACATGAACAGCGGCTCGGGCGCCACCAAGGGCGATCTCATCGTCATGGGCGACTTCTATGGCACCGGCCATTTCAACGGCGCCGACTTGGTCGCCATGGCGGAAAACTGCGCCTTGGCCGACACGGACACCGGGACCACACTGTCTTCCGCCACACTCGGCGCCAACCTCACCAACTACCAGAACGGCGTTCTGGTCAAGAATGCGGCCATGGCATACTTCAATAGCCAAGTGGCGCAAGTCGGCTCGGTGGGCGCTAATGCGGTTGATACGTACATTCGTCAGACCGGCGCCGCGGTTTTGGAAGCCCCCACTATGCCCGCAGGCGCCTTCGCCCCCCCGGTTGGCACCCCGTCCGTCGATCCCGTTTCCGGACTTGACGAATTCACCTTCGATCCCAACGGCGTCAACACGTTCAACAACGCCGACGTTACCCGCGAGGGCACTGTCGACTTCAATGACGCGGTCCTGGTCGATAATGCCACCAACGCCGGTCCCGGCAGCACCGGCTTGGATTACACGAACCTCGGCGAGCAGATCGCCGCCGTTCAGCCGGCGCCAGCTTTTTCCGGCTTTAGCACCGCCACCATCCCGATCAGCCTAACCATGCTCAAACTGAGCGACACCGACGGCACCGTGATTGATACCAACGACGTGAACGTTGTGAATAGCCAGTTGACCGGCTCCGGCACCACCAACTGGTATAGCTACAACCTGCACAAGACCGGTACCAATACCATCACGTATGCCCGTACCGGCGGCGCGGTGAACGTCTATCCCAATGCCGCCTTCCAGATCTCCGGCGGAACGGTCGTCGACAGCGCCACGATCGATCCGTTCAGCGGCACCGGCGCCACCGCCGGCAACCACGTCGCCGTCACCGTCGATTCCGGAGCGAAACTCCAATTTGCCACCAATTCGGCGCCTGTCACTCTGGCCGGATTAACGATCGATGTCGCTTCCGGCAGTCAGGTGAACCTTAACAACAACCACCTGTTCATCGATTATGGCTCCGGCAGCGATCCGGTCTCGACCATCTACCAATATCTCCAAGCCGGCTACAACGGCGGAAACTGGAATGGAACCGGCGGCATCGTTTCCTCGGCGCCGATGACGGTGAACAGTTTGAAATATGGCCTGGGCCTTGCCGACTCGAGAGACGCCAACAACCCGGCTGGACTCTCCAGCGGCCAGATCGAAGTGAAGTACACGCTGCTCGGCGACGCCAAGCTGGCCGGCACGGTCAATGGCCCAGACCTGGCCATCGTGGCGGCGAACTTCAACCAGAGCTTCACCGGCTGGGACCAGGGCGACTTCCAATACGACGGCGTAGTCAAGAGGCCGGACCGGGCGGAGTTGGCGGCGAACTACAACCCGGGCGACAGCGGCGCCAACTCGGCCGGCGACGATGCGGCCCTGTACGCCTG
>JBEKIV010000209.1:0-8964 GCA_050011595.1 Tepidisphaeraceae bacterium | reverse complement strand
GCCGTCTTGCCGGTGCCCGTCTGGGCACAACCCAGGATGTCGCGCCCGCGCAAAATGTGCGGGATCGCCTGCTCCTGCACGGGCGTGGCGACGGTATATCCTTCTGAAGCAACAGCGCGAAGAATCGGCTCTGCCAATAACAATTCAGTGAAATTCAATGAAAATCCTTTGGTAAACGGTGCGTACCAAAGGGTCAACGGCGAACGCCGAAACAGGACCAGTCAGTGCGCTACAACCAGCTCGTAACGTCCAGGATCAATGCCGCAAGTGGGCCAGAGTCTGCGATGGATCGAGACAGGCAATTGTTCAAGCAGTATATCGGAATAACGATGGGCGTCCAGTACCCCCCGCCATATTTTGTGGAATTGCACGATGGCGACCCTATTTACGGTGTCGTCAAACCCGCTTTCGACGAAATGCCGACGAAATCAGGAATCCGGCGAAGAGCAGGAAAATGGTCCACAGCGGCAAAAGATAGCGGTCGGTAACGCTTGTGACCACAAACGGCGACACCGCAAGGAACCCCACCGCGACAATCCAGTTGACCCGGCAACGCCGCCGCCAGGCAAGGAACATTCCGCCCAAACCCAGTACGGCGGTCAGCGCCGTCACCGCCAATTTATCGATCATGATCCCGCCGCGCACGGTGCCGGCCAGAAATGGCGGAGTGGCCCCGTGAGGTGGATCGGGATCGCCAATAAACAAATATCCCGTTCGCATCGCGCAGAATCGCAAAAAACGCCATGGATCGGCTCTCAACTGCCGCGCGAACGCCACTCGACATCGGTGGAAATATTCCATTTCGCCGATCCGGGTCAACAGGGTTCTTTGCGCAACATTTTTATACGGATGGTCGGCCACCGTGGCGTCGTTGACCAACCCCGATGCGCCGGGCCGGTTGCCGAGCCAAAGTTCAAACTCGGCCCCGCCACGGACGTACATCAGTCGGCCGAACGTGGCCGCATTGCGCACCGTCCAAGGCGCCAGCGTCAAGCAAAAGGCGGCGACGGCCAAGGCAACGGCCTTGCCTCGCCGGGGCGGCGATTCAAGGCGGACGGCACGCCAGACGATCAGCGGATATGCCAAAACATAAGAGGCGTTGGTCAACGACAACAAACCCAAGCCCGCTCCGACGATCGCGGTCCAGGCCGGTCCGCCGGAGCGTTCCGCGGCAATCCATATCCAGATAAACACCGCCAGGGCGAGATACGTATCCCAGTAATCGCCGACGAAAAATAGAAACGATGGATGAATTGCCAACAATCCGGCGGCCAGCCAACCCGCCGCCGAAGAAAAATAAATCCGACCCAATATGCACACGCCGGCGACCACCGCGCCGAAACAGGCGGCATTAAACGCCATCAGCGCAGTGATCGCCGTCGGCGTTCCGATGCCCCACAGCCGATAGACGCTTGCCATCAGATAGGGATAAACCGGCGGGCTCCAACTCGTCGGGGCCGCGTGCGGGGACCGGTCCATGGGACTGCTGAATCCTTCGCCACGCGCCAAATGAATCGCGATGTTGTTAACCGAAGCCGGCCAAACGTCGCGGAGGAGGAAGGTTTTGCGCCCGCTGCCAAGCGGGCATTTTGGCCGGGCCGTGCGAGGTGTCAACGCGCCCATTGGGCGGACCGGGTGTCGCAGCAAAATCGTGGCGGCAAAGTTTCCAAGAAATGGTATAATTCAGTGAATGGGAAAATTGGCCGAACGACCTAATACTCATCGTAAGTCAGCCAAGGCGGGCCGACTGATGCGTCTTCAAAGCCAGAGGCGAAAGCTCTCGGCTCGGATGACCAGGCTCGATAAGGAGCTTTCAAGGCTCTCCGCTTCCGAGAAACGTGTTCCCTCGGTCGAAATGCTCGACCGCTGGCTGGACGAGCTTTGTGATGGCGATGATCTTCCTCCGCTGCCGACGGACTTCGCCCGCGGCGATCTTTACAACGACCACGATTGATGCGTTACTTGCTCGACACCGGTATTCTTGCCCGTCTTCCCCATCGGGCAGACCCATTGCACCAATCGATCCGCGGGGCGCTGAGGAAACTCACGGCTGATAAGCACATGTTTGTTACCGCGACACAGAATATCGCGGAATTCTGGAACCTGTGCACTCGCCCGGCCGATGCCCGAGGCGGATTTGGCCTGAGTATCGAAGAGGCCACTCGTCGTCTTCGTCTCCTGGAGCGATTCGTCACGATCCTGAAAGAGCCGGATTCGGCATATCGGAAATGGAAGTCCCTCCTCGTCACTTACCGGATCAGCGGAAAACAGGTCCACGACGCGCGCCTTGCCGCCCTGATGGCCGCCTATCGCCTTCACCGAATCGTGACACTCAATCCTAATGATTTTGCGCGTTACCCACACCTTGAGCCAATCACACCGGCCGATGTGCTTCGGGTTTAACCCGTTCCGCCGCGCCGTGACCATCTCCGACAACCGCGAACAAAGACGAAATCGACCGTACTTCCTCCCCGCGGCGTTGCTCTGTAGTTTATGCACCGATGAACCCAGGCATTCATCTGGTGCACAAGCCCGTCGGTCCCACGAGCTTCTCGCTTGTGCAGGCTTACATCCAGGCCGCTCGCGCCCACAAGGATCGGCGTCCGCCGCGGATTTGCCACGGCGGAACTCTCGATCCTTTCGCCAGCGGCCTGCTGCTCATTCTGGTGGAGCCTGCCACCCGCCTGTTCCAGTACCTGCATGCCATCCCCAAGGTCTACGACGCGACGGTTCGCTGGGGCGTCGAGACGGACAACGGCGATCCACACGGCCGGGTCGTCTTCGAAGGCGATTCATCGGGCCTCTCGCCTGAGCAGCTTGACGAAGCCCTGGCGACATTCGTCGGCTGGCACGACCAAATCCCTCACCCAACCAGCGCCAAACGGATCGGCGGCGAGCGCGCCTATCTCAAAGCCCACCGCGGCGAAACGGTGGTCATGCCCGCCTCGCGCGTCTATCTCCATGAGGCCCGCTGGCTCAGCCACGACCTGCCGCGCCACAGCCGCCTGCGAATGACCGTCCGCGGCGGATACTACGTCCGCGCTCTGGCGCGCGATCTTGGCCGGCTCGCCGGCTGCGGAGCGCATCTCACCGAATTGCACCGCACCACCATCGGACCGTGGACCGATCCCGGCCCCGATCGATCCGCCGAAATCCACGGCCGCGACCTGCTCCCCTGGGCCGCCACGCGAATCCTGACCGATCAGGACGTCGGCGACATCCGCCAAAACCGCGACATTCTCATGGGCGATCTGCTTCCCCCGGATTGGCCCGTGCCCCCAGGCTTCCCCGACCCCCAGGCCCCCGTCCGCGGGTTTCATCTCGACCGATTCTGCTTCCTGCTCTCGCCTGTCGAGGGACACCTCAAACTTCTCAGCGCGCTTCATGGCGGGCTGTAGAGCGTTAGCAATCTCTCATTTAACGGGTTACGATTTGAAGCCGAATCATCCGATTCTGTGTATAATTGCAATTGAGGTGCCGCCATGTCGCTTGTAATTCCCATTTCGCCACAGGTCGAGTCCAAAATTCGCGAGCGCGCCGCGGCCGAGGGTAAAGAGCCCACGGCATACGCGGCTAAACTGCTCGAGCAAGCGGTGAGTCGATTGTCCCTTGACGAGATTCTCGCCCCGCTCCGTCAAGAGTTTGCGGCCAGCGGCACAACGGACGCGCAGCTCCTTCAACAGATTACCGAAGCCCGCGACGCGTATCGGAAAATGCCTTGACACCCTTTCCCCCTCGAGTTGTGTTCGACTCGGTTGTATTCGTCCAGGCCATGATTAACGGCCAGGGACCCTCAGCCGCTTGCATTGAGCGCGTCTCGGCCGGTGAAGCAATTCTGTTTCTCAGCGACGCCATTCTCGCGGAAATCCGGGACGTTCCGCTCAGGCCTGAACTCACCCGGCGCTATGCACACCTGACACCGCGGCTCGTCGAAAGCTTTGTCGAACAAATGCAAGGCATCGCAACGCATGTCGTGGTACCTCCCAAGGCATTCACGCTTCCTCGTGATCCCAACGATGAGCCGTATATTGATCTCGCCATCGCTGCGAATGCGCGATATGTGGTGACTTGGAATGACCGGCATCTCACCTACCTCATGCGTGGAGACACGCCGGAGGGAAAGGAATTCCGCGAAAAATTTCCGGAGATCACGATTCTTTCCCCGCCGGATTTTCTACGCAATGTGATGGCTCGATAGTTGCTCTTGACGAGTCTTCCGCATCACAAACAGGTAATTAAACCCCCGCAAATAGAAATTCCCCTCCTCGGCCGCCGCACGGTAGTTGCCCATGTCGAGCGTTTTGTTGTGCCGAACCACCGCGATGACGTCCACCGGCTCCAGATATTTTCGCAGGATCGCGAACAGCTCGAAGCCGATCGGAAAGAATCCTTTCCCTTTCACGAACGAATCGCAGACGTACAGCCCCATGTGCCGGCCGGGCCGGAGAATGCGATGAATCTCGCCGATCACCTGCTCCATCGCCTGGTAATACTGCGGGCCGGCGGCCAGGTTGCCGATGCAGCGCGGATCGTCGGAGTAATGAATGTGCGTGGAGTATGGCGGATCGATGAACACAAAATCCGCCTTTCCATCCTCCAGCGGCAACTTGCGCGCATCCACCCGGAAAATGTCCTTGCGCGTTGGGGTAAGATCGTATCCCAACGCCCTGCGGTTCAGATCGCGGGCCACGTCGAGCGTGGTGCCGCTGCCGGCACACGGATCGATGACCAGGTCCTTGGGCTTGGTATAGCGTTGCAGGAGGTTCCAGACGATATAGCTGGGCGTCGCCCCCTTGTATCCGGGCCGGCCCTGCGGCTCGTCTCCGTAGTCTTGCGACGGATAATCCCAAAGCGTCGTAGGCTGAATGCGAAGCGGCGGCTTTTTGAATTTCATGACCCCGCAAAGATATCACGCCGCCATGGCCTTTAATACGACTGATCGGTCGGGCCGAGACGTGAACGGGGACGGGACGTGAACGGCCACGCAGCTAGTTTTTATCAACTGCGTCCCCGGCTTCCCGAATCGTCCCCACCGACGAAGAGATCGTGATTGCCCAAAAAGTTCGGTCGATCCTGCGACATTCCTGTACTGAGTAGTATTGCTCTTTGACAAGTGAATAAGTCGGCCGGGGAGGCGGATGCTCTTCTGACGAATAGCTAGGGCAAAAAGGACCGGGATTCTCGTTGGGTTGCGGCATTTCGCGATGTGAATATAGTGATCGTATTCGAGATACCGTCAACGGCATTTCCAGAAGCCAAGTTGACTCCGCCGTAAAAGGAAATTCGCCAGACCCAGTATTGGGGGCTGTCCGAGACTTGGAGTCCTTCGTAGGCCATTGTTCCATTCCCAAGGGTGACAGCAATCCTATGGGCAATATGCGGCGCAAAGACTTCCCTCTTCAGTCTTTCATCCTCTTCGGTCGAAAGGAACCTTACATCGATCACGTCAGATGCCGAAAGATACGCGCCCGAATGATGCCAGATTAAGCCCCTAGCAATATATTCGAAAAGCGCCTTCAACCGCATCCCATCGACAGGAAATGTCATCGTTGGAACTATGACTCCGGCGCCTTCTTGCACCCAGACACGACCCTCATTCTCCTTGAGTTTTCGACGCAAAGCCTGATTGTGTTTCAATCGCCCAGGAACCATGGTTCCGAGGTTTGTTTGCGCCTTTGAATGCCGCGCTCCAAACGGAAGCACGGTCGCTGCGTAGTGCTCCAACTCAGATTTCATTCGGTTGCACTCGCTGCAGGCTGGCGCTTTCGGTAAGTCCGAGCGATCTGCGGGAAGAAAAAAAGCCCTGGCGAACACATGCTCATCAGTATCCGCAATTGCGATTGCGCAATAGGCGCAGCGTTTGCCTTTGAATCGCTTGCTCATATGCCACTTTGTCTTCTTCGGCCTACTGCTCCACTGTTCTACTGCTCCACTGCTCTATTGCGGCTATTCGGCCGCAATGGCCTCTATCGGAGTCGAACCGATACGCCCTTTCGGGCATTGGATTTTGAGTCCAACGCGTCTGCCAATTCCGCCAAGAGGCCGAGAATCATATCACCTTCGGAAAAGCCGCTCTCTTGCGCATTTCCGACTGATCCGCGCGATGGTACAGCATCCGTTTTCGTTTCGCCAGATACGGATTACCGCGAAGGCGCACAGCGCGGGCTCTGCCCGCAACCAAAAAATATTACCGCGAAGGCGCGAAGGACGCGAAGTTGCGCGAAGAAAAAAGCAAGATTTGATTTTGACCTTCGCGCAACTTCGCGCCCTTCGCCCGGGCAGGCGAAGCCTCCCGGCCTTCGCGTTTTATCTCTTGGGTTCACCGCAACCTCGAGGGGCAACAAAATACGAAGTCCGTCAAATTTGGCCCTCATTGCAGCGAATTGCTCCGGACGAATAATCGCCATCCAGAAGCACGTGGATAAGGCATCCAGCCGCATAAGGTAAACCTCCGGTGGTTATTTGTCCGATGCTGTTACGGGAGGGCATTGATAGGCGAATGAATTACTTCATTATTCTTGGTTGCGTGGTATGCGGCTGGGCGATGCTGCGGATGATGGGAACCGAGCGAAGCCTGATGTTAAGGGACCTGGAAGCGCGGCATCGGCGGGAGCATAAAAAGGCAGCCCAAAACTCCATTGCCGATCCCTTCGCCGTCGCCAACCCACCCGGCGAGCCAAAACCGCCACCGGCGCAAAAAGCATAACATTGACTTGCCGGCATCTCCCGGCGTAGGCTAATCATAGCGTAAGCTCCCGCATCTCTATTGGTCTCTGCGCGAGGCACCCATGGAACAGCGACCTCTGCCGACGTTCACCTGGATTTTTGCGATTGCATTCCTGGCCGTGCTGGCGGCCCTGGGCGCGGGGGTGATCCTCCTGCGGCATACCGACACACCCCCCGCTTCCGTCGCCACCGGCGCCGCTTTTCTCTGCGCGGGATATCTTGGACTCATCGCCATCCTCGTTACGCTCCCCATCGCCCTGAATCTGGCCGCCGCCCGAAGGAGCCACCTTCGCCATCAGGCCGAGTTCATGACCACGCTCAGCGACCGGCTGGAAGGCATCTCCATCCTGATGAATCTCATCAGCGAGCAACAACTGCTGAGCGACCGCGCCAAGGCCGTGGCGTTCCGCGAGAAGGACCACGACGCGGTGCGCCGCGCCGTCGTCGAGGAAATCGCCCAGCAGAATTGGGAGGCCGCCTATCTGCTGGCCAACGACATCGAAACGCAATTCGGCTACAAACAGGAGGCGGAGGAGTACCGCAAGGAAATCACCGCCAAGCGCACGGATGCCCAGCGTCGGGTCCTGGCGGAAATGCTGGCGCCCGTCGATCGGCACATCAAGGGCGAGGCGTGGGGCGCGGCGATGCAGGAAGCCCAACTCATCATGGAACGCTTTCCCGACGATCCCCAATGCCAACGCCTGCCCGACGAAATTGAATCCCGCCGGCAACTCCGCAAGCAGCAGCTTCGCCAAAGCTGGCAGGACGCCATCGACCGTCACGACGTCGACGGCAGCATCGAGATCCTCAGACGATTGGATCTTTACCTCACCCCCGCCGAGGCCGAGTCGATGCAGGAGATCGCACGCAACGTCTTCAAGGAAAAACGCGAGGCCCTCCGCATCCGCTTCTCCCAGTCGGTCAAGGAGCAGCGGATCGCCGACGCCATTCGCCTGGGCGAAGAGATCATGAACGACTTCCCCAACACGCGCATGGCCCAGGAGGTGCGCGACCTGATGGACACGTTGCGGCAGCGCATGCACGAGCCGCAGTCTTCTTCCGCGTAATCACCCGGAAATTCCCGAATGTCCAGCCAAGACCCACCCCCTAAGCCCCTCGAAACAGCGCCGGAGGCCAGGACGTTCTTCGCGCGATATCCCGGGGTCATCATCAAAAACGTCATCGGCTGGCTGCTGATGCTCTCCGCCCTGGTTTTGGGCAGCTTTTTCCCCATCCCCGTGGGCACGCCGATGTTCGTCATCGGCTTCGCCATGATCTCCCTGCCGGGCAAGCGGCGATTGACCAGCGGCGCGCTCCGCGGCATTCCGATCAACCTCTACACCCGCAAGGCCCGGATGTGGCGATTGGCCGGCTCCCTTTTGCTGCCGCCGGGCTTCGTCTGGTTCCTGGCCTTTCAGCGGCATCCCATCATCCATCCATCGCGGATGACCCTGTGGCATCTGTGCGCCCTCTATGCCATCACCATTGTGGGCGCATGGGTCTTCACCTGGCTGCTGCTCCTGGCGATCAACGCGGTGGTAAGGGTTCTGCCGAGGGTCCGCCGTCGCGTGCGGCCGTGGCTCCGGGATCATGGAATCAACCTTCTTCCCCCCCGCCGAAAGCGAAGGCTCCAGGCCGCCTCGCAGCGGCCGGACGATCAGAACATCCTGGAATTCGGCGGCGCCCATCCGCTCCGCTGGGGACGCGGGGAAAAACATTCCGCCGAGGGACAAAAATGAAAAAGCTTGCCGGCGTTGAGGCGTTGACGTAAAGGGCTGAAACGAAAGGGCTTTTTATGCCCATCATCTCTCGAAAAGTCACACCGTTGATTCAGGTCTTTGACATGCGACGTTCGGTGGCGTGGTACCGCGACGTACTGGGATTTGAGGTTTTGCAAACCCATGAGCCGGACGGGCATTTGTACTGGGCCATGCTCAAGCTGGGTGATGCGGTGCTGATGCTGAATGCCAAATATGAAGATGACAAGCGACCCCCCGCGCCGCCCGAACGCGTTGACGGGCACGACGACCTGACGCTCTATTTTGATTGCCCGGATGTCGATGAAGCCTACGAATTTCTGAAATCGCGGGGATGCGACGCGGCAGCGCCGCAGACGACATATTACGGCATGCGGCAGTTGACCGTGACCGATCCGGATGGATTTGAGCTGTGCTTTCAGCACCCCGCCAAATGAGGCGGCTCAGGATTCCGGCATCGGGTCGGCGGCCTGCGTCGCCG
>JBEKIV010000208.1:0-7437 GCA_050011595.1 Tepidisphaeraceae bacterium | reverse complement strand
CCAGCAGGGGCAACTGCGCGGGACAGACATGTGCGCACACGCCGCATTCGATGCAGGCTCCGATGCCGGCTCGCTCGGCCATCTTCGCGTCGCGGCGCTGGGCGGCATCCAGCACCGAGGCCGGATTGACCTGCGTGGGGCAGGCCTCGACGCACCAGGCGCAGCGGATGCACGGCTCGGGAATGACCGGAATTTCGGGGGCGGTGACGTGAATCGTCAATTCACCGCCGCCGATGACGGCGTCGGGCCGCAGGCGCAGGTCGCGCAGCAGATCGCCGCCGCGAAGAATGGTCTGGTCGGGCCGGATCGACAGTTCTTTCAGAACGTACTGCACGGTGGTTCCGACCGGGACCTGCAGAAAGTGGGATTGCCGCCGCGGATGGTGGTGAACGGCCACGGGGACGGTGAGCATGGGTTGGCGGCGATCGGCGGCGTTTCCAATGGCCATGGCGGCGGCGGCGTCCAGCACCAGCACGCCGCGCGTGGTGGGAAGATTTCCCGGCCGCAGCCGGCGATGCGTCAGGCTGTAGACCATCAGTGTGGGATCGGATTGCGGATAATCGTTGGCCAAGTCGACCACCTGGAGTTTGGTTGGAAGGACCGATTGCCGAAAAGGCGTCAGCCAATCCGTGCCGGGAGCGGATGGAGAAGCCCTACCGAATGACTCCACCGCCAGGAGAGCGCGGCCGGCGCCGGTGATCCTCGACAGCAGCGCTACGCCCCCAACGACGAGTTCGGCGTAGACTGCGGCGATCGCGGCACTGAGTCGGAGGCTGGCATCGCTGTCCAATATCGTGCAGATCAGCGTGTCGATCGGGCGGGCGACGACCTGGTTGAGTTGGCCGATCAGATCGGGGCTGGCGTGACGATCGGCCCAGATGCCGGCGGCGCGAATCCGCTCCAGCCACGCAACCAGCGAAAAGGAATCGTTGTCGCCAGTTGGCGGGGACCGGGTTTCTTGCGGGGATTGGTCGGAAACCGTCAATTCCACGGCGGCGGCGGGGCGGCCGGTGGTCAGGCGGATGGGGCGGACATCTCCCAGGATTCCATCTGCCGGGGCCAGGGGAACGTGGGAGGATTCGGCGGGGTGATCGACCAGCGGCTGGCCGCGCCGCACGGACGTGCCGGGCGGTTTGACCTTCACTTCGCTGCCGCTGGCGACGCCGAGCGGCACCAGCAGGCGATCCGGTAATCCGACCTTCAACAACTCCGGCGCTCGGTCCCCCTGTTCCGGAACTCCGGGCCAAGCCTGCGAGGGTTTGCTCGATTCAGATTCGACGGCCCATCCCATTCCTTCCGTAAATCTTGGTTACGCGGTGGCCAGTTCAATTCCGATCTTCTTGCACATGGTCTTCAGCGCGTCAACGGCCAGTTTGAACAGCGCCGGGCCGCTGAATCCGCTGAATTGTCCGGCGGCCTTGAGGTGCGGCTCAAGGCTGAGGAAACCGCTGTAGCCGCTGTTTTTGAGGTCCAGCAGGATTTCCTCGAGATGCCCGTCGCCCTGCCCGGCCGGAACGGCGCGGTCCTCTTTGGCGATCACGTCCTTGATGTGGATGTGGATCGTGTAGGGCTTGAGCAATGGCCAGGCGTCCAGGGGATTTTCGCCGACCTGGACCAGGTTTCCGAAATCGAAAGCCGAGCGAAGCTTCGGCGAATCGACCGATTTTAGAATGTCCAGGCAATACTTTCCCGTGTCGCCGTAGATGCCCTTCTCGTTTTCGTGCACGAGCGTGACGTTGCGGGTCTTGACGTAATCCGCCTTGAGGCGCATCCGGCGAATGACCTCATCGCGATGCTTGTGAACGTCCTGGCCTTCCTCGGGCGGGTAATAGCTGAAAATGCGGATGAGCGGGGCGTCGAAAAATTCCGCGGAGTCCACGGCGATCTTGAACCGCGCGAAATGCTTTTCCCACGGCTCGGTGATCTTCACCTTGCCGATGGGCGAGCCGATGCAGGCGACGGCCAGGCCGTTGGATTTGAGTTTGGCCTTGATCTCGACGCGGACGGATTTATCGAAATCCAGCACATTTTTCCCCCAGACGCCGCGCAATTCGAAATGCGTAACCCCGGTCTCCTTGCAGCACTTGATCTGCTCGTCCAGTTCCGGGGCGATTTCATCGGCAAACCCACAAAGCTTCATCACGGCGGGTACTCCTTGAAAAGAGGCTCCGCAATGGTCGGGGGGAAAACGGGCGGAGTCAAGTTATGCCAGAGGAGGCGGTCGGGGAAACCGGGATTGTTTTGATTTTATGGTCAAAAACGCCTGATATTTGGGGGCGCTGACAATGACCGCGTTTTTGATGGCGCCAGGGCCGTCAATGTCAGCGTCAGCGCGCCGAATCGCGCGCATTTTCGTTTGAGGGGATTCAGATTTACCGTTCGCTTCGCTCGAGGGCGCGGAGAGCGCGGAGACAAACAAGGGCCAGATTATTGCCACGGATGGAAGGGCAGATGGACACGGATAGGAGAAAGGTTGCATGTTGCAAGCGTAGGTCGAAGAAGACGGCTTGCGGTGTTTTGTCGTAATTGGCGATTGGTGATTTTCTGCATTCATCTGTGCGAATCTGCCTTTCATCTGTAGGTAAAGAGGCATTTGTCCGCGCTCTCGGCGATCTCAAGCGAAGCGGGCGGTGAGGCATCCGGGCCGGGTGTCTGCTGGATAATTTACGATTTTGGCTGATATTTGGGGGCGGTGACATCGTCGCGGTTTTTGATAGCGCCAGGGGCGACGGTGTCACTGTCACCGACAGAATTACGATGTTTTATCTTTTGTGAGGTCGGGGCGCGTTTATGCCGAGGAAGCGGCGTGTTCGACCGGCGGAATCGAGCCGGACCGACGAAAAAACACCGCCCTCTACATTCTTAGCCAGAAGGTGAAAGTTTTGTATGCGTTTTCTGGGAAACCTCGGATTTTTATCATTAATCTTTTGAACATCCATAATTGGCGGGCGGATGGTTGGCTTCCCTTTTCGCATGGGTTCCTTAATATCAGTTCCGTAAAGATGGAAACGACCAGCCATTACGAGCAGGAGCGAAGGCAGAAACTGGCCAAGCTGCGCGAGTTGGGGATCGAGCCTTATGGCCAGCGGACGGCGGGGATTCAGCCGCTGGCGGCGATCAAATCGCTCTACAAGCCGGAGATGGGCCACGACGGGGGGCCGGAGGCGATCGGGGCGGGGCGCGTCATGCTCAAGCGCGACATGGGCAAGCTCAGCTTCCTCACCCTGCGCGATGAAAGCGGCGATTTGCAGGTCGCCCTGGACAGGAAGCGGCTCTCCGAACGCGATTGGCAGGTGCGCGATCTGATCGATCTGGGCGATCTGCTTGTCGTGGGCGGGAAACTCGGCCAGACCAACAAGGGTGAAACGACGATCTGGGCCAATTCGGTGTCGATGGCCGCCAAGGCGCTTCTGCCGCCGCCGGCCAAGTGGGAAGGCCTTTCCGACGTCGAGCTTCGCTATCGCCAGCGCTACGTCGATCTGTGGGCCAATCCCCAGGTGATGCGGGTCCTGAAACTCCGGATGCGGGTGGTGGATGAAATCCGCCGGTTTCTGGCAGGCCGGGGTTTCGTCGAGGTGGAGACGCCGATGATGCAGACGCTGGCCGGCGGCGCGGCCGCCAAGCCGTTCGTGACGCATCACAAAGCCCTGGACATCCCGCTGTATATGCGGATCGCCCCGGAACTGTATCTCAAGCGATTGCTGGTCGGCGGATTCTCAAAAGTCTTTGAGCTGAACCGCAATTTCCGCAACGAAGGCATCAGCCCGCGGCATAATCCGGAATTCACGATGCTGGAAGTCTACGAGGCGTTCGGAAGCTGGGAGACGATGGCGGATTTGGTCGAGGAGATGATTACCACCATCGCGCAGAATGTTTTCGGGACGCTGCTTATCGAGCATCCGAATGGGAGGAAGATCAATTTGCAGAGGCCGTGGCGGCGCGTGCATCTGGCCGAACTCGTACACGAGCGCACGGGCTGGAAATTCGACAAGCGGCGGTTGCAGGAGGCAATCCCCGAGCTTATTTCGAATCCGGAACTGGCAAGCGTGCGGGGAAGATTGGAGCAGATTTCCGCGGCCGAGCAGCTTTTCCAAGTGTATGAAAAGCTGATCGAGCACACGCTTGTCGATCCGTGCTTCGTAACTCATATTCCATCGGTGATTATCCCGCTGGCGCGGGAAAACATGAGCGACCCCTTTTTTGCGGACGTGTATGAATTGGCGATCAACGGCGTGGAGATTTCGCCGGGATATAGCGAATTGAACGACCCGGACACTCAGGCGAAGCATTTCGCGCATCAGGTCGGCGACAAAGAGGAGCAACAGAAAACGGACGAGGATTTTCTCAATGCGTTGCGTTACGGCATGCCGCCGGCGGGGGGGCTGGGGCTGGGGATCGATCGGCTGGTGATGATGCTCACCGGGGCGGAAAGCGTTCGGGACGTGATTTTGTTCCCCTTGATGAAACCGCAGGAAAGCCGATGAAACCCGAAATCCGAAATCCGAATGACGAATCAAATCCGAATGACGAAATCCGAATGGGTCTTGATTCGGTCATTCGGATTTCGGGCTTGATTCGTCATTCGGATTTCGGATTTCGGGTTTACCGCGGTATCGCAGGTTAAATGCCCGTTATTCCGATCATCCTCTGGACCCTCGTCGCCCTGGCGCCGCTGGCGACGATTTTCGCGGTTTGGCGAATCGTCAGCGGGCCGCGGCTCATTTCTAAACTCATGTTCCGGTATCTGATGAAACGCCGGATCGCCTGGGTGTCGCTGGTTGCCGTCATGCTTTGCACGGCCATGGTGCTGATCGTCATCAGCGTCATGGGCGGCTGGCTGAGGATGTTCCGGCAAACGAACCACGACCTGATCGGAGACCTGATCGTTTACCGCCAGTCGCTGGACGGATTCGAGCATTACCAGGAGATGCTCGACGAAATCCGGAAGATTCCGGAGGTGATGGCGGCCACGCCGACGATTCATACTTTCGGGCTTGCGGAGATCGGCCTGGCGTTTACGCAGAACCCGATCCGCACGCCGGTGGAAGTGGTGGGGCTGGACATCAAGCAGATTGGCCAAGTGAACGGTTTTGTGAAGAGCCTGCATTTGCAGAAAGACGTGCTGCTGGCCAAGGCGGATGAACTAGCGGCCGCGTCGGCCCAGAGACGGGAAGAGTCGCAGGAAGAATCGGCGACGGCAGATTCGTACCGCGCCAAGGCGGCGAGTTTTCCCTCGTGGGACAAGCCACTTCCCGATTTTGTCTATCGCGCGCAGTTTCCACAATCGAAGCGCGACCCGGCAACGTGGGACGGGATCATCGTCGGCAGCGGGGTGATCGGCCTGCGCGGGACCGATCCGCGGGAGAGCGTCATCTACAGGGCCCGCGTCAAGCTGACGGTGCTGAAAGCGGCTCCCGGCGATTCCGGTCCCAGCGTGGAAGATAAGACATCAACCAATTACTACTGGCTCATCGACGACAGTCACACGGGCGTTTATCAAGCCGATCAGGGAACCGTCTATCTGCCGTTCGACGTCCTTCAGAAACAACTGGACATGGGTGCGTCGAATTACACCTTGCCGTCGGGCGAGCAGGAAGTGGAATCGCCGCGCTGCACGGAAATCCTCATCAGCCTCAAGCCGGATGCGGACCCCTATTCGGTGAAGACAAAAATATCCGCGGCCGTGGACGGCGTGATGCAGAAATTCGGCTTGGATTACGCTTCGCCCGGCCAGGTGAGGGTGGAGACCTGGGACGAGCATCAGCAGGATTTCCTGAACGCGGTGGAACATGAGAAATCGCTGCTGGTGATTCTTTTCGCCATCATCAGCGTGGTGGCGATCTTCCTGATCTTCTGCATTTTTTTCATGATCGTGATGGAAAAGACGCGGGACATCGGGATCGTCAAAAGCGTGGGCGCGACCAGTTCCAGCGTGGCGGCGATCTTCCTGGGCTACGGACTGAGCATCGGTATTTTCGGCGGCGGGATGGGGCTGCTGCTGTCGTTTCTGGTCGTGCATTACATCAACCAGCTTCATGCGTGGATGGCGTATCACCTGGGCGTGAAAATCTGGGATGCCAAGACTTATCTTTTCGACACGATTCCCAACACGATGGACCATCGCGACGTGGCGGTGATCGTGTCGATCGCGATTTTGTCGTCGGTGTTGGGGGCATTGGTGCCGGCGATTCGGGCGGCGAGGATGAACCCGGTCGAGGCATTGCGCTGGGAATAAATGGCCGCGAAAGAACCGTCCATCCTCGTCGCCAGCGGAGTTCGCAAGAGCTTCCGGATGGGCGACAGCGAAATCCAGGTGCTGAAAAGCGTGAATTTGGCCGTCGCGGCCGGCGAATTCATCGCCATCGAAGGGCGCAGCGGCTCCGGCAAAAGCACGCTGCTGCATATCCTGGGCGCCCTGGATGAACCGAACGGCGGCGCGGTGATGTTTGACGGGCGCGACGCCGCCAAGCTCTCCTCCGCCGAGCGCGCCGTGCTTCGCTGCACGCAGTTTGGATTCGTCTTCCAGTTCTATCATCTGCTTCCGGAGCTAAACGTTCTGGAAAACACGATGCTGTCGTCGATGATCCAGAACAGCCTGGCCGGATTCAGGGCGAAGAAGGCGGAATTGGCGGGGCGGGCGAAGGAATTGCTTGGTCAGATGGGTTTGGAGCATCGCCTGCGGCATCGGCCGGCGCATCTGAGCGGCGGGGAGCGTCAGCGTGTCGCCATTGCCCGCGCCCTCATGAACCAGCCGCGGGTTGTGTTCGCCGACGAACCGACCGGCAACCTCGACGCGGACACCGGCCGGCAGATCATGTCCGTGCTGGAACGTCTGCATCAGCAGAATGGGCAGACGATCGTATTGGTCACGCACGACCGGTCTTTGGCACAGCGCGCCGATCGCGTATTAGTCTTGGAAGGCGGTGGATTGGGGGAAGTTGCAAGTTGCAAGTAGCAAGTTACAAGCAAAATGCCGACTCTTCCGCTGGCAACTTGCCACTTGCTACTTGCAACTTGCAACTACTCCTTACGGTTTTTCCCAAACTCCGTTAATATACCGCCATGTCTCTCAAGATCTGGATCGACGGCAAATTCTACGATAAGGAAAACGCGAAAATCAGCGTTTACGATCACGGCTTGCTCTACGGCGACGGTGTGTTCGAGGGCATCCGCGTTTATCGGGGCCGAATCTTTGAATGCGACACGCATCTTCGGCGGCTGTTCGATTCTGCCAGGGCGATCCGGCTGACTCCGCCGCGAACGGCCGAGCAGCTCAAGGCGGCGATGGAAGAGACCATCCGGATCAACAACTTTTCGGATTGCTACATTCGTCTGGTGATCACGCGCGGGGTGGGATACCTGGGTCTGAATCCCAACCGATGTCCCACGCCGACGGTTTTCATTATCACCGACACCATCGAGCTTTATCCGCCGGAG
>JBEKIV010000207.1:0-7447 GCA_050011595.1 Tepidisphaeraceae bacterium | reverse complement strand
CCACCAGCGCGGCGGCGGTAAGGGCATTGGCCATGTTGTGCCGGCCGATCAGTCCCATCGCCACTTCGTCGCTGCCATCCGGAGTGTGCAGGATGAATCGTGATCCCTGGCTGGTAATCGCCAAATCCTGGGCGCGATAGTGAGCGTCCGGGCCGAATCCAAACCAAACGGTGCGAGCCTCGCACCCGGCGACCATGCGATCAGACCAGGGATCATCGGCGTTGACGACGGCGATGGCATTCTCATCGAGCATTTGAAAAAGGAGGGCCTTGGCAGCGGCGTATTGCTCCATCTGGCCGTGGTAGTCCAGGTGATCGCGCGTCAGATTGGTGAATGCCGCGCCGGCGAAGCGGACGAATCCAACCCGGCCCTGATGCAGGGCATGGCTGGAGGTTTCCATGGCACAGCCGCGGCAGCCGTTGTCTCGCATTTCCGCCAGAAGTTTGGCGACGTCGATGGCCCCCGGCGTGGTCATGGTCGCCTCGCGCCGATCCTTCCCGTCATCCGTCTCAACCGTGCCGATCATTCCACAGCGAAGGTTGAATTTGTTCAGGATGTGGCGGACGAGATAGGCGGTGGTGGTCTTGCCGTTGGTGCCCGTGATGCCGACGACGCGCATTTCGCGGGATGGATGGTTGTAAAAAATCTGCGCGATGGCGCCGATGACGGCGGCGGGATCGGGGACGATCACCTGCGGCACGGTGCAATCGGCGATTTTGGCGGCCGTCACCAGCGCGGCCGCGCCGCGCTCGACGGCCTGGCCGACGAATTTTACGCCTTCGGTTTTCATTCCTGTTCGGGCGATGAACAGATCGCCTCGCTGCGCCAGGCGAGAGTCCTCGCAAATGCCGCGGATTTCCACGTTGGCAATGCCGTCAAGATTGATTCGGGGATCGAGCTCTGCGATGAGCTGATGGAGGAGCATCGGGACTTCCTTTTCCCTGCGATGACGGGCAGCCATGCCCATCGAAAACGAATCTACCATTTGGCGGGCGAAATGCAACGGCGAAGAGGAATCCGGGTCCCTCTTCTTTCAATCGGCAATTGGCAATCGGCAATGTTCCTCTCACTCCTACGCAAGATAAACCGACGCGCCGGGTTTGATCTGGCGGATGGGAAGAGGTTTGCCCTTCAGGTCTTCCGGACAAACGGCTTTGAGGGGAGAGATTTCGATCTTGGCATCGGGTTCGTGACCGCGGTAGGGGATCTCGACGCCGGCCTCTCGGAGCCAGCGGGCGCCCCGGCGAATCTGGTCGCGGCGGCAGGTTTCGGGAGAATCGGGACCCTCCGCATTCTTGACCGGTGAAAATTCCTCGGACCGATCCGTGCAGTAAACCAGCGCATTCTTCGCCAAGGGAATCGCGTCGAAAACGAATTGCTCCAATTTGACGGCGTTGGCCTTGTCGGGCTTCACCAACTGACCGCGGTCGTCGATGAAGGGAACCCTCTTTTCGGCTCGGTGCCACGGCAGGCGAAGCCGGCCGCCCTCATTGAGACGTTCAATGAACGTGACGCGAAGCGCGTGAATGGCGATGGACCCGGCATTGAAACGTAGCGAGCCGTTGGAATTTGTTTGAGTGGCGAGCGGTTCGGGCAGGTCGCTGTATTCGATCACTTGCAGGCTCCCGTCGCCGACCACGAAATTACCGACGCGTTCCATCGCATGGGCCTTGGGCACCGTCTTGCTGGACATTTCGCTTCCGGTCAGATCGTGCAGGCCGAGAAATAGCGGGTCAATGCAATAGACCAGCGGGTTGTCCACCTGGAAGTAGGAGAGATGTTCCACGCCGCGGCGGCGCATGTTTTCCAAGGCTCCGCTTCTTTCCAGGGCTCGCAGGCTGCCCCCGTGCCCGTCGGGAGACAGGGCAAGGGAATCTCTTTCGGCGAGGAGGAGCCTTCCGTCCAGCGAAAATGCCGGCATCATTCCCTGCTGAAAGAAGAAAACGGCGTCTTCCGGGTATCCGAAGAAATGATGCTTGTGGAAAAACGCCCGGGTCTGGACGTCGTTGTTATCGCTGGTCATGACGTACCAGGGAATCACCCGCCCGGCCTTGTGGCCCCGGGCCAGAAGCTGCTCGGCGAAGACCTGGAACAGAGGTTTGTTCTTGACCGGGGTGATGGGATATTCGCCCTTGGGACCATCGTATCCCAGGCGCGTTCCCTGTCCCCCGGCGACGAGAAACGCGCCGACCTTTCCCTCGGCCAGCAATTCCCGGCCGCGGCGGCAGGCAGCGTCATAGAGGTCCTGCCGGCCGGCGTCGGCGAGGCGGGGATAGACCGGCACGGGTTCGATTTTCGCCGGCATCGCAACCGCCGGCTTGGCCAAAACGTATTGCTCGACCAACTCCGTCAGATTGTGAAGATCGACGGACTGAAGCTGTTTGACGAAGTTTTGCCGGATCGCGGTGTCCAGCGTGTCGTAATACCGTAAAACGTGAGATTGGCCGATTTCCTTCAGCTTCCGCCGAATCGATGCGATGTCCGATAACCTTTTCACGGTAGGGGTACGAATATCGCAAATTCCCCGTGCTGGCAACTGCCGAGCCAAGTCTTGACGCAGCGGGGGTTTTGCGTTTTGCTGGATTAATATGTTCCTACGCTTGACAGCCGCTTCGCTCGTTCTCGCTCTATCGCTCGTCAATTCGGCCCAAGCCCAATGGCAAGCGCCGGCCGACAAGAAGTTTACCGAGGCCGGACTCAAGACATTCCTGGATACCCAAAAGGATTGGCTCGATGAGAGCGCCGCGATTCTTCGGCAGGCTACGGCTGCCCAGACCCCGGAGGCGAAACTGGCGGCGGTGGCGGACATCGACAAGCGATACCAGGCGTGTCTGGACCGGCACCACGTCAGCCAGGAGGAATACGAGTGGTTGGCGCGCCGCGCCGCCGAGGCGTGGGGGGCGGTGACGTACCTGGATGGGGACTTAAAAATCGCCCAGGCCCGGCTCGACGCCCAGGCTCGGAAATTAGACGCGGCCCAGGCCGCGGAGCGCAGCCGGCTGGCGACGTTTCAGGAAGCGAAAAGCAACGGCTGGCGGATTTTGAGCGCGGAGGACCGTGACGCGGCCGTGAAAGCCGACAGGGCCGAACAGCAGGCCGCCGCCGACGAGGCCAGGCAACACGCCGATGACGCCGCCGCCGACGAGGCCGAGGCCAATCAGCACGATGCCGACGCGAAAAACGCCGACGATCAGGCCGCCAATCCGCCGGCCGACGTGTCCGCGGACGATCGCTCGGAATATATTCAAAACAAGAAAAACGAGGCTCAGGCGGCGCGCGATTCGGCGAAGGAGGTCCGCAATGAGGAGGCGGATGCCAAAAAGGCCCAGGCTGAGGCCCAGGCCCGCGCCGACGCGGCCGGTCAGCGGGCGGAGCATCCTGAAATCCCGGTCACGGATGATGACAAGGCGGCAGCCAAATCGGATAACGACGCCGGCATTGCCGCGGCCGTGAAGTCCATCAGCACCCTGGAGCTGGAAAAGTCGCAATTGGCGGCGTCGCGGAGGAAATTGACGAAAGCCGCCGATGGTATGACCAAGGACGTCCCGCCGGAGAATATCGCGATCATGAGGAAATATGCGGACCAATACAAGGAACAGTCCGCACTGGCGCTGAAAATGGGCGTGACGACCCAGCCGGCGGGCTAATGGGTGGGGGATCAGCGGATTTCAAACAGGAATTCAGCCTCGACGGCGGCGTTGAGCGGCAACGCATTGGCGCCGACGGCGGCGCGGGCGTGACGACCCCGTTCGCCCAGCACGGCTTGCAGAAGCTCGCTGGCGCCGTTGGCGATCTTGGCGTGATCGCGAAATCCGGCTTCGCATTGAACGAACACGCCGATGCGCACCACGCGCATCAGGCGGTCCCATTGGCTGCCCAGCTCGACGCCGGCGATTGCCAGGGCGTTGACCGCGCATTGCGCCGCCGCCTTCTGTGCCGATTCGACGGTGACGGCCGAGGGAACTCTTCCCTCGGCGACCAACTTGCCGGACCAGATGGGGAGTTGGCCGCTGACGAAAAGAAGATTCCCGGTGACGACGGCTGGAACGTAAGCGCCCACGGGCTGGACCGCTTCCGGAAGCGCCCAGCCCAATTCCGCTAGTTTTTTCGCGATGTCCATGGCGGAGATCATACCCCATCCGGCCATGCCGATGCACCCGCGCGAACGGCGCGTTACATTACATCGATCAGATCGGAGAAAACACAACTCCTGCTCGCGTTGGCCGTGGCGATTGTCGCGGTGGGCACCGTATTGGTCTTCGTGCCAATGGCTTTCGCTGTTGGTTTCAGGTCCGTAGTCGAAGTGTCCCTTTGGGAAGCCTTCGACAGAATCACCATCGCGATACCGATGCTCTCGCTTATCGTGGCCCTCGTCCCACTCAAATTCCAATCGCGATGGGCGTGGCGAATTGCTCTTGGAACAGGGATCTTTGCGCTCATCTGTGGTGTTGGTATGACGGTGGAATTGTGGAGGTATTCAAGAGGCTACTTAAAAGGATTCCCCCATTTCGCATTTCATCCACTCGGCATTTCAATGGTAGTGTTGCTGGGGTTGCTGCTACTGGCGGATGCTTTGCTCAGCAGGCGCGTGATCCGCAGGCGAATCGCCGTGTTGGAAGGGCGATGCCTGAACTGTGGATATGATCTGCGCGCCACGCCAGACCGATGCCCGGAGTGCGGGTGCATCCCGCCAACGGCGAGTTTAGCCGCGCAAACGCCATGAAACATCGCCGTTCATCCAACGACGCTTCCCGCCGATATCACGATCGCGTTGCCCGGCAATACGACGGCATTTATGACGATCGGTATTGGGAATTCCACGACCGGCTGACGTGGCAGGCGATCAGGCCGTATTTGCCCAGCGATTCGCAGGGACAATGCTGCGATCTTGGCTGCGGGACGGGCAAGTGGGGGCTGAAATTGCTCAAGAGCGGTTTGGCGACGACGTTCGTCGATCATTCGGCCGCGATGATCGAGCAGACTCGGGCGAAGCTGCCGGCGCTGGGAGCCAAGGCCCGGAAGGCCACGTTGCTGGTTGCGGACCTCGTCGATCTCTCGGCGATTGAGTCGGACCGATTTGATCTGGTCCTGGCCATGGGCGATCCGCTGTCGATCTGCGCCGATCCGCCGCGGGCCGCGCGCGAGATGTGGCGAGTCTGCAAGCCCGCCGGCATCGTGGTCGCCACCGCCGACAACAAGCTGGCGGCATTCGATTATTACCTGGATAAGGGCGACCTCGACGCCCTGGAATCGTTCCTGAAAACCGGCAAGACGCGATGGCTCACTGCCGACGAGCGCGAGCAATTCGAGTTGACGACGTTCACGCCCGCCGAGCTGCAAAAACTTTTCGAGCGATCCGGATTCGAGGTCGTGAAGCTGGCCGGCAAAACGATTCTGCCGATTCGGGCGTTCAAACATCTGCTGAACGATGAATCGGCATTCGAACGACTGTTGCGCGCGGAATTCGATTTGGCCAAAGATTCAACCGCCGCGGCAAGGGCGGGGCATCTTCAGATCACGGCGCGGAAGCGAAACAAATGAACCGCCAAGACGCCAAGCACGCCAAGGTAAATTCACGCCAAAGGGCCGAGCGAATATTTCTTCTTTCCCACGTTGGCGTCTTGGCGTCTTGGCGGTTCAATGGAATTTCTGTGTCGGTGACGCGGTCACAATTTTGCCGCCACGTCGCCGCTGCCAGGCGGGCGGGGTTTGCGGCCGACCTGGGTGCTGAAGCTCTGCAAATATGAAATCCACATCATCGACAGCCCGAAGCCGTAGGCGCCCTGGACGAGCATTTCCATGTAATGCTGGGTCGGCGGGATGTGATACTTTTCGGCCGAGACGCCCTGGTAGGTCATGGCGTTGACCGGCTCGCCTTTGCCCAACGGGGAAACCTTCACGATGGTGCGGGAGTAGATTCCGATCTCCTTTTCGGTGGCGGGGTCGAGCTTTCGGCCCACCTTGGCGTCGAGCAGCTTCAGATCCGCTTCGCTGAGATCGAACAGCACCCCGGCAACGTATTTGCCCGGATCGTAAACGATGTCGGCTATTCCGCCGCCGAAGTATTCGCTGAAGATCGGAAAACAGAGCCGGTAGTTATCCAGCACCGCGGGTTTGCCGGGCTTGAGCGTGGGAGCCCGATGGCCATAGTGCCGGCACCATTCCGTCACCGCCCGGATATTCAAGTTCGATCCATACGCGAAATACCACATGCCATCGGTCCCTGCGAGGCATTCTGGCGAAATATGCCCCAAATGCAAAAGAGGGGGAGGGTTGATCGGGGCCAAGAGTCTCTTCCCGCCCCTGCCGCACACATTCCCCGTCTTAGTCGGCCATCTGCGCCGCTCCGCGGGCGGCGTGGAAATCGTCGTCGCCGGCCGTCAGCGTCCATCCGGGGCGCGCCAGGCTGGTCAATTGAGTTTGTATCCTATCGCGCAAGTTGGGAATCAAATGTTTCAACCGGATGCCGATTCCTCCGCAGAGGCAGACATGATCGGGCCGATAGATGGCGTGCGCGATGCGGATGGCTCGCACCAGCGCCAGCATGGGCGGCTCGTCGCCGGTGAATTTGGCAACGGCGGGCGAAACTTCCGGGCCGTAATGGGCGCGGAGGGCGGCGACGCCCAAATATCCTTCCAATCCGCCGGCCCCGCCGTCCGGGCCGACCACGTCATGCCCGGCGATCGAGACGTCAATCTGTCCGATGTGTCCGGGCGATTCGCCCTCAACGCACAGGGGCCGCCCCTCGTCAAGCACGGCAATCCCGACGCCGGTCCCCAGGGTCAGCACCAGAAGCCGGCCGCGAATCCGGCGCGATTGGAAAACGTCGAACGCCGCCGCCTGGGCGTCGTTGCAAATTCTCGCCGGCTTGCCGGCGGGCAAATCCAGCGATTGGGGCACGAGACAGTCCAGCGGAATCCCCACAAGCCCTGGCACGTTGAACGCCTCGGTGATCTTCCGCTCATCGGCATCGAACAATCCCGGCACGCAAAGCCCGATGGCCACAACGCCAGCGGCGCGTCCGCCGGCGGCCGTTCGAATGGCGGTGCGCAGTTCCTCGGTCGTCGGCTCGGCGTAGAACCCGCTTTGGCCGGTCCAGAGACAGCGGCCGTTTTCGACCCCCGCGGCCTTCACCGACGTTCCGCCAATGTCGATGCCCAGTTGCATCGGCGTATGTTACCTCATTTGAAAGGAAGGCGAACCGCGTCAATCCGCGTCATCCGCGGTTCAATTCTGATGTGTGGCATGTGTGCGACCGTTTGTTCCGGGCGATCGCGGTTTTTATCGCGCGAGAACGGGTGTACGTCGCAACTGTCCCAAAATGTCACTGCGGTTCGGTACGGCGTCTGCTTGATCAGGCGTCCGGATGCGGGCTCAGGTCAAAAAAGGGGGTGAATGACAGATGTTTCGGTGGAGGCATGCCCCCCGGGGCCTATTTGGGCGCAGC
>JBEKIV010000206.1:0-7449 GCA_050011595.1 Tepidisphaeraceae bacterium | reverse complement strand
CACATGGCCCGGAACCGCATGCTGCTGTTCGCCCGCAAGCCGGCTCCCGTGCAGGTGACCTATCTGGCGTACTGCTCGACCACCGGGTTGGAGACGATGGACTACCGTCTGACCGACCCGCATCTGGATCCGCCGGGAACGAATGACGCCTATTACAGCGAGAAAACGGTCCGCCTGCCGGAATCGTATTGGTGTTATCCGATGCACGGACAGAGTCCACAAGTCGGCCCGCTGCCGGCGCCCAGCGGCGGCGAGGTGACGTTCGGCTGCCTGAATAACTTCTGCAAGGTTTCCCCGGCGGCTTTGGAGTTGTGGATTCAGTTGCTGCGAGCAACGCCAAAATCTCATCTTATTGTCCATGCCAAAGAGGGGAGCCATCGCCAGCGCGTACGGGACCTGCTGGAACGACAAGGAATCGACCCGCGACGTCTGAAGTTTGCGGGTTTGGTTTCCTTGTCCGAGTATTTCAAGCTGTATGAGCAAATCGACGTGGGCCTGGACCCGTTTCCATGCAACGGCGGGACGACGACGTGTGACGCTCTGTGGATGGGAGTGCCGGTGGTGACGCTGGCGGGCCGGACGGCGGTGGGGCGCGGCGGGGTGAGCATCCTGGCCAACGTCGGATTGCCGGAACTGATCGCCCAGACACCGCAGCAGTACGTTCAGATCGCCACGGACCTCGCCGGGGATTTGCCGCGATTGGCCGAGCTGCGCCGGACGCTACGAGCGCGGATGCAGGCGTCGCCGCTGATGGATGCCCCGCGTTTCGCCCGCAACATCGAAGCGGCGTACCGGGAGATGTGGACGACCTGGTGCGGCCAAAAATCCAAATGACCGTGGACCGCGCCCGGCGAAGTTCGGCAATTCGCCCTCAATACCACACGTTGATAATCAGCGTCGGCTCCTTGAGCTTGCCGTCCCACATGCCGATCGTGCTGGCAGTGAACTTCACTTCGATGTCGGGATGCGCTTCCAGCCAGTCGTTGATGGTCTGATCGAGATATTCCACGCCTTGCTCGCTGAGCCGGCAATGGAACGTCCGCATGCGGACCGCGCCGGATTTGTCCGTATTCGTCGGCCGCTTGTAGCTGTGCTGCACCAGGGAAGAAGCCGCGGAGATGTTGTGAATCTTGCTCTTGGCGGCGTCGGGGGCGCCGGGCTTTTCCTCGGTCACCAGCGACAGCGGCTCTTCGGCGTGCGCCGGCCGGGCCGGTGAAACCGGGGGCGGGGCGATCACCCCCGACTGCGGACGCAGGCCGATCCCCGACGACGGGGCCACCGGCCGCAACGTCGGCGTTGCCGTTGGATTCGTTTGAGTTCCTTGCGCCATGCCAATCCGACCGTCATTCATGACATCCTCCCGATATGAGTTTCCCTCCCAGCCCAAAGATTTGACCGCCCAAGCATACCATATCGGAACCCGCTTGGCCAGTGAATTGGAAGATCGGCCGGAGGACCGGCCGGCTCACGTTCGAAATTGAGCCGGCCGGTCCTCCGGCCGGTCTTCGGCATCTCTACTGCTTTGCCCGTCCAACCCGGACCAGCACCGCTCCATGGCGGGGGATTTGGCATTCATACTGTCCGTCGAAATCGCCCAAATCCTTTTGCCGCCATAAATCGCGGACGGGCTGCTTGCCGGCCAGGGCCAAATCCGACCATTTGACGGTCACCGTTTCGGGCAATTCCCCGCGGTTGAAAAGGCCCACGGCCTTGGTCCCGTCCTGGAGATTCTTTGCCCAGACCTCGGTGTCGTCCCCCTTGACCAGGCGCGATGCCTGATTTCCCAGCGCATCCTGGTTGACGGCAAGCACTTCGTCGTTGGTCAAAAGATTGAGGGTGAAATCATCCATCTGCGTCATGTCGCAGCCGATCAGCAGGGGGGAGGAAAGCAGGCACCAGAGTGTGATGTGCGTGTATTGCTCGTTGGGAGAGAGATGGGTGGCGTGCAGCGAGGGGCCCCAGCCGACCTTCCCCACCACCAGCATGTCCGGATCGTTCCAATGCCCCGGACCGGCGAATTTTTCGTGGCCGGCTTCGCCGAAGCCGTTGCGCGTCATGCTGCCCCAGTTGTCGCTGATGTCGCCCGTGGTCCGCCAGCAGTTCCCGCCGGCCTGCTCGCCCCATTCCCAGACGTTGCCCATGCCGTACTGGCAAAAGCTGAAAAGAACGTCACGGTTCTGCCGCAGCAGAGCGTCGCGCATCACGAGGTAGGGATGCCGGAAAATTTCACGCTGCGAGGGTGGATTCGGCCCCTTGCGGATTTTGTCCGCGATGCCGCCGTAGGAACACCAATCATACTTCAGATAGTCAAAACCCCATCGGGAATATTGCTCGGCATCCTTTTCCTCGAATCCATAGCAGGCGGTGAATCCAGCGCAGGTGGCCGGACCGGGCGAGGAATATAATCCGGCCCGCAAGCCCTTGGAATGAATGTAATCCGCCAGCGCCTTCATGTCGGGGAACTTCGCGTTGGTGAGAATATGCCCGTCCGGCCCGCGGCGCTTTTCCGGCGGCTCCGCCGCGCGGACTTCCCAGCAATCATCCACGTTGACGTACGTCCAACCATGGTTGACCAGTCCGGAATTGACCATCGCATCCGCGGCGGCGCGAACCTTCTCGTCACTCACCGCGCCGGCGAAACAATTCCAACTGTTCCATCCCATCGGCGGCGTCAGCGCAATCTTGTCCCCGACTTCAATCCGAAGCTCGCGCTCATTGGTTCCCAATGCGTTGCTGGCCCTGAGCTTGACGACCGATTCTCCGGGGACGCCCGCGATGCCCGTGATCCGCCCGGTTTCGGCATCGAGCGAAAGCCCCGCGGGCAAACCCTGGGCCGAGAAGGTCATCGGCCGCCGGCCGGTCGCGGCAATCGTATAAAGCACCGGATGCCCCGGCCGAACGCCGAATACCCTGGCCCCGTTGATCCTGGGGGTTGCCGGCGGCTTGGGAGTGAAAATTTCCGCGGCCTCGTGGGGCAACGCCATGGGCGTCGGACGCTTGCCCGTGTAGGTGATTTGGGCATCCGCCCAGTCGGCATGCGCAAAATCAATCGATCCGCCGGTTTCAATTTCCAGAACCAGGTAATGAACCCCGCTCAAATCCACGTCAATCGCTTTGGCCGGATCATGGAGCCTGATCGGCCCGGATGAGAACAGGGTTTTGTGGTCGCCGACGACTTTGAATTCGATTCTTCTGCGCGTCGCATCATGACTGCCTGCGACTTCATCATCCATCCCCACCCTGGCGGTGAATCGCGTGGCGGCTCCACCAAGGTCGATCAACCAGATGGCCGTCGCATGGCTCCCCAAACCGTGTGCGAATTTCTGGCCGCCGATCGAGAGCGGATTTCCCTCGACGCTCTTGGCTGTCGTCGGTTGTCCCCAATCCTGATGAAGCGAATCCAGCGGAAGCTCTTCCAGCCGAACGCTGTCGGCCAGGGCGAGGCGGCTCGTCAGGAAAATCGCCAGGAACGCGATCGGATATCTCATGCGGCGCGATCTCCCGTTAGAGTTGCTCTCTTCAAGCTTCTAACGAAAAGACCGGCACAGAGAGCACAGAGAGCACAGAGGACACAGAGAACACGGAGGAATACTGAATTTGCAGCTCTATCTCTGTGTCCTCTGTGCTCTCTGTGTCCTGTGTGGTTCATTTTGTTAGACACTCTTAAAACAACTGCTCCAGAATCTTCTCCATCGGCGTCTGGACGCAGGTGAAGATCGGCGTGTCGCGCAGCGTGTATTTGCTGCTCTCGGTTTCCCGCAGCTCCATCACCAGGTCCAGAAAATCCGCCGGTTCGTCCGTCTCGAACGCCACCACGAATTCCTGATCGTCCAGCCCGAAACTGTAGGTCGTGTTCAGCTTCACGCTCGGATACTTGTTGCCGATCTTGATATGAACGTCCATGATCGCCTGACGCTCCTCCAGCGGCAGAAGATACCATGCCCGCGTCTTTACAAACGGATAGATGAACAGATATTTCCGCTGGCCGGGAACGAGATGCGTCCGGCTCTGGGCGGTGTGGAACGGATCGACTTTGTCGATGTACATGCTGCGCTTGGTCATCGAGACGAAGGAATGCGGCGTGCTCAGATACCCGCCCAGACGGGAACGATTGATCGCCTGCGTCTGAACCTGGAATTCCTCTGTCCCGGCCGAAATCCGCCAGAGCACGAAGTCCGCGTCGGGGCGCAGGCCGACGGTGCTGTAGGACAAACACAGCAATCCTTGCCGCGGCTGATTGAAAATCGCCGCGAACTGGGCGCGGGCCTGTTCCTTCTCCAAATCCGGCAACCGCCGAATCGCCGGATCCACCTTGAAACACGCGAAGTTCACGAATTGCCGCGTGATCGGCCGCGCCCCGGCCTGCGGCGACGGAGCGGCTGAGGTCTGGCTCATTGGCTTATCCATGGAAGCCCCATCTTAGCCGCTGGTGCTGGTTCAGGGTAGGAAATGAACTCGATGAATTGGAATGCAACAGGCGCGCAGCGCCCCCCGCGTCACTGTCCATTATCCACTGTCCACTGTTCTATTGTCTCGCGCAGCGCGCCCCCGCGCGGAACTCAAACGCGTGGGAAACTGGGGAGAAGGTCGTTAACCGAAGGGCATTCGTGGATGTCGCCTTATACCCGGCGATGACGCCGGCTCATCAGACCCACCACGCCGCCGAGGCTCAGGAGGCCCAGGCTCATTGGCTCAGGCACTACGGCCACGGCCACAGCCGTGATCGTGTAACCGTTCAGGTTAGAATCGTTGCTGTTGCTCAGATCCCAACCGATGAACTCGTCAGCCGTGCTATTCGTATCATCGAGGAAGAGATTATAGATGCTCGAGAATAGATCCGGTTGCGGCGCCGTGTCTAACAGCGACATATCCGCCGACAGGCCACCAATGGCGTTCGCCTCACTAATAAGGTAGTCCACCTGGGCTTGGGTAGCCAGGACGCCGTTCACATCAACTTGGAAGGCGGCAACTTCCTCAACGCCGGGCGTGAAGCCGTCAGCTTCAGCCCAGTTCGTGTCATCGCCAAGACCGTTGTTGATGTCAGTTGCTTGGGCGAGGGCATAGCCGCTACCGCCGCCGCCGACGTTAAGGATGTTGGAAGCAGCCTCTGGGCCTGTAATGACGCCCTGGTCAGCACTCGTCGGAAGCGTAGCGTTGGCGAGCTGGTTTCCGTAAACGGTCGGCGTGGGGATCTCGGAATTGGTCATGGAGAGAAGCGGCACTAGCGGCGTGCACGTGGAAGTGAATGCCGTGATTGTCATAGTGATGTTGTTTGGGCTGATCGCGGGATTGGATAATTTAATCCACTCCCAACTCGGTTGAGGCCATATGGTGCCCGTCACGGTATAATTGTTCGCGTTGCCAATCGCAGAGATCGCGTCCCAGAGTGTATCGACAGAAGGACCGCCTAACGTCCCGGGGTAGCCCGCTCGCGTGCCGGCGAGGAATGTTGACTGGTTCCAGGGCGAAAAAGGGGACATGGAATTATTCGTGAGAGTGAAATTGAGCGTTACCGTTTTTTCCATAGCGTCGTTGTATCGGTTGCTGAGACCGAGATACACCGAACTACCGGGGAATATGGTCACGTTTTGGGGCAAGGTCATTTGCGACCAATTCGGCACCTCCAAATCGTCAATGTCTTTTTCTCCCGGCCATACACCCGAGCTAGTATTATCAGGATAGGGATTTATAGAAGGGTCGGGGGGGGGGTAGTCGGGCGGAGGGTTAGCGTCTATGTAGGGGACGTTGGGCCCGGCGGGAACCTCGCCGACGAAAACAAGACTGACTGCTATGGCGACAGCCACTAAAAAGAAGGAACTAAAAGTGACGCGAAGGTTTTTCACCCTTTCCATGGTTGCCTCCTCGGTTCTATGTCCCCAGCGCGCCATCCCAGCGTCAACGCGGTGGGAACGAGCACCGGGACGTGTCTTTCCTGTATTCCCAACCGTCGCTTTCCGTCACCGCCCGCAGCCGGAATTTCTGTCTGCCTGGAGTTACACTTATTTCAATGATGACTCGCGAAATACGGCTTGAAACAACCGAAAAACGACTGAAGTATTACTGATAACGCGCGGCGAAGGATGGCGTCAATCGGCTTTTGAGCCGTCAGCTATGCAGCCTAGGCTATTCAGGGGACACCGCGCAGATGGGCAATATGCCCATGATTCGAGAATCATTGAGTTGGCGCCCCCAAAAGAGCACCTGTTTACCGTCTGCCGCAGTTTCCCGGTGAGACAAGAAAAGGGATTGAACCGCGGATGACGCGGATAATGCGGATAAGAGGTGAATCCATCTGCGACAACCCCGTCATCCGGCGTTCAATCCTTTCCCGCACATTCTTTCCCCATCGGGAAGACGGGGAAAGCGATAAACACTTACCGCCAAAAAAGCGGGGACGCGATTCGCGTCCCCGTTTCTCTCCCGCTCCTTCAAGCCGGGTACCCATTCTCCCCCTCTCCCCGCCCCCACTGCTCTACTTTCTACTGTTCTACTATCTCGCGCAGCGTATCCCTTGCTCCACTCTCTCCTGATCCACTGCTCTACTATCTCGCGCAGCGCCCTACTTGCTGCTCCGACGAACCGGCCGCATCATGAATCCCAACGCACCAATCGCCAGCAACGCGAGGGAGGCAGGCTCGGGAACCAAATTCGGGTATGGTTCGGGAGGAGGAGGAGGAGGAGGAGGAACATCGACGCATTCCGTGGCAATCTGGAATTGGCTCATCATTGCGAGGCCTCCCGCCGGGACGTTAAAAGTCTCCACGAAGGTCTCAAAACTTGGATTGGGCTCGATTTGCCACTCGATATCGGCGAGCTGCTGGCCACGGTATGTAGTAATCGCCGGCCCACCGAGTAACGCTGCCAGATTACCTGCCGGATCGAACACTTGCTCAATGATACTCGCCCCGGGGCTTCCGAACGCGAGCGATTCACCCCACACGTCCTTCAACGGGAGGTCATCGTCTAGGTCGTCGATGTGGAAGACCGCCGTCCCCATTTCAGGATTGACTCCCAACAGATTGTTGATACCAATCAGCCCGGCCGACCAACTGACGTCACCAGTTAACGAGACATAGTCTGAAGCCATCAACGCCGGATCATCCGTGCCTTCGTACACGGCGCCAGGGATGCCGGAGGGGTTGGCCGGTGCTACCGGGTTGACGGGGAATCCCATGTCTATGTTACGCTGATATGGGAAGGGAGTATACCACTCCGGCGCGTAGATTTCCGGCGGCCTGATGAACGGGTCAGCCTTCGTCTGCCCCACGCCTCCGAGCAGTAAAGCCAGAGGCGCCAGAGTCAGAATCGCACGCTTCCCTTCGAAGAAACTAAACGTGACGCGAACCTTTTTTACACTTTCCATGATTGTCCTCCATTGTTTTATGTCCCCGGCGCACCGTCCCACCGTCAATTCGGTGGGGACGAGCAAAGTACAGCGGGGTGTTTTTC
>JBEKIV010000205.1:0-7467 GCA_050011595.1 Tepidisphaeraceae bacterium | reverse complement strand
AGTAAAGAACCAGTCCCGTGGTCATGGCTTCTCCGTGAAATTACAAAGCGGCGGCGGCGATGGCCAGGAATGCGTCGGCCTTCAGCGACGCGCCGCCGATCAGGCCGCCGTCGATGTCCGGTTGCGACAACAGGCCCCGGGCGTTTTCGGGCTTCATGCTTCCGCCGTACTGAATTCGCACCCGATCGGCGAAATCCTTGTTCCAGGATTTGGCCAGGTGTTGGCGAACGAACGCGTGAACTTCCTGGGCCTGTGCGTCGGTGGCGTTGCGGCCGGTGCCGATCGCCCAAACCGGTTCGTACGCGATCACCAGACGCTGCGGGTCCTGCATGGTCGAGGTGAGTTCCTCGAGTTGCCGCTTGACGACGTCAAAGGTCTGGCCGGCATCCCGCTGCTCGATCTTTTCGCCGACGCAGTGGACGAGCGTGAACCCGCCGGCATAAATCGCCTGGGCTTTGCGGGCGACCAGGGCCGAGGATTCGCCCAGGACGTGCCGGCGTTCACTGTGCCCGGCCAAAACGAATTTCACGCCCAGGTCCTTCAGCATGTCGAGCGAGATTTCGCCGGTGAAGGCGCCGTTCTTTTCAAAATAAACGTCCTGCGCTCCCAGGAGAAGCGAAGAACCCGCGATGGCCTGGCCGACCGCATCGAGATAAACAAACGGCGGGGCGACGCCGAGGCTCACGCCCTTGGGCGCGCCCTTGGCCACGGCCTTGGCCAGTTCAACGGCGCCGGACCTGGCGGTGTTCATTTTCCAGTTGCCTGCGATAAACGGGGTGCGGGTCATGGGGAAGTTGCTCCTGGGTTCTTTGGTTATTTTGTCACGTTCGGACGGATTCGGCGGATTCGACGAATTCCTTGTTGAAAATCGCCGCGATCTTGCGCAATTGGACCATCAAATCCCTGAACGTTTCGGGCAGCAGGGCCTGGGCGCCGTCGCATTGGGCTTCGCTGGGGCAGTAGTGCACCTCGACGATAATGCCGTGCGCGCCGGCGGCCATTCCCGCGGCGGCGATGGACGGAACATAGTCGCGTTTGCCCGCGGCGTGGCTGGGATCGACGATGATCGGCAGATGCGTCCAGCCCAGAACCACCGGAATGCTCGTGATGTCCAGCGTGTATCGGACCGAGTCCTCGAACGTCTTGATGCCGCGCTCGCACAGAACCACGTTGCGATTCCCCTGGCTGAGAACGTATTCCGCCGAGAGGAGCCAATCCTTGACGCTGGCGGCAAATCCGCGCTTGAGCAGAACGGGTTTTTGCGTTTTGCCGACCTCGCGAAGCAGGTCGAAATTCTGCATGTTGCGAGCGCCGATCTGGAAGCAATCGACGTATTTTTCCATGGGCTCGACCTGCCGGGTGTCCATGACCTCGATGCAGACCGGCATGCCGAGTTCGTCGCCGCATTCGCGCATCCACTCCAGCGCCGCTGTGCCCAGGCCCTGGAAGGAATAGGGGCTGGTTCGCGGTTTATAGACGCCCCCGCGAAGAATCGCTGCCCCGCCGTCGCGGACTTCCCGGGCGATGCGATTGAGCATCTCCTTGCTTTCGACGGCGCACGGCCCGGCAATGCAGGCGGCGTGATTGGCGCCGATCTTCACCTTGGGGACCGAACCGCCGCCGATTTCAACGACCGTGTCGTCTTCGTGAAACTCGCGGCTGGCGAGCTTGTACGGCTTCATGATGGGGACGACTTTTTCCACGCCGTCCAGCGATGCCAGATGGTTCTGGTCGATCAGCCCTTCCTCTCCGACGGCGCCGATGACCGTGCGGAAGCGCCCCTGGCTGAGATGCGATTGGCATCCCATGCGCTGGATTTCGCTGACCACGCGGTCGATGGCCGCCTGGGGCGCGTGTGAATTCATGACAATGATCAAGGCGAAACTCCTTGCAGACCCGGCGTTTTTGCCCTGCCAGGGGGGAAAACATGTATTTTAGTGGAGGGATGGGGGCTAGACAATAGCCGGATAGTCAATCGTCCGATAGTTGTTTCAGCTAGACAATATGGCTAGACTAAACAAGATGAATCACGACGCCAAGGAAAGACAGACCGTTACGGCCTTCGACGCCAAGAACCGGCTTGGACGGCTGTTGGACCGTGTCCAGTCGGGCGAGGAGTTGGTCATCACGCGACACGGCGAGCCTGTCGCCTGGCTTGTCCCGTTTGAAAAAAGAACCGGTGATCGCGTGAAGTCGGCCCTTGAGGTCTTCCGCAAGGTTCGAGAGTCGCTGAGCGCGGCCGGCCAGAAAATAACCAGCGAAGAAATTCGGGCCTGGCGCGACGAGGGTCGCCGATGAAATGGGTGATCGATGCCTCGTTTGTCGCGGGCTTGTTCCTTCCGGACGAAATGAGCGACAAAGTCGCCGCGGTTGCCAGGGATTTGGTGAAAGAGGAAGCTGCCGCTCCGGATTTCCTGCAACTGGAATTGACTAATATTCTGATCGTTGCCTCGCGGCGCAAGCGAATCAGCGCCTCGCAACTGAAACAGCTTTCGGACGCGTTCGACCAACTGCCCATCGTTTATCATCCGGCGCTCACCGCGTCGCAACGCGCGGAGATTCTGCGGCTTGCCGCCAAGCATGGTTTGACCGCCTATGACGCCGCCTATCTTGAGCTTGCGATGAGATTGGGGGTGGGTTTGGTCTCTGTGGACAAATCGCTGATCCGGGCCGCGATGGCGGAGGGGGTCGATATACCTCGCGGGTTGCAATGAGGCGCCGGCGCCATGAACGGGCGATCTAAACCCCTTCGTGCAGCATTTTTTCCATCAGCGCTCGATCTCCCCGAAGCTTGTCGAATTCGTCGCTGTATGCTTGATACTTTTCCATGAGCGCTTCATGCGATCCCGCCCCCACGTCGTAGTCGCTGCGGGCCTGGATCAATTCGATGCAGGAGTCGACGAACGGTTGAATTCGCACGTCCGAAATCGGGCGAAGACGCCGTAACGCGCTGATTGCCTTATCCACGGCCGCCGGCATGAGGTGCTGCGTGCCCGTGGCCACGTCTTTGTCCGTCAGCACTGGAATAACGCTGCTCAGCTCCATTTCCGCGTAATACTCCGACGCCCATGGGGTTAGCCTCTGCCGCAATTTGTGTTGCGCGATCTGTAGCAACAGCCTGGCCGAAAGATGATTCGGCGCCAGTTCCGTGACGTGCTGGAGCTTAGCCTGTGCTTCATCGCTGCGAAAGTATTTGGGAGATGCCTGCATCGACTGCTGAATCTCGCTGAATATTTTGATCGCTTCGTTCTCTTTGGGATCGCGGTCGGTGCGGGCGATCGCCGCGGCGTCGTCGAGCGTTGAGATTCCAATGACCTGAATGTTCGTTATCTCGCTGACGCCGTTGAAGATCACCGCATCGACCAATTCCTCGAGGTCTTCATTGGGCACCGCCACCAGCGTGCACCCGGCGTCCTTGGCGCCGCGCAACTTCGCTCCGACTCCGCCGATGGCGCGGATCTTTCCTTCCGCGCTCACATCTCCCGTGATTGCAAACTGCGGGTCGATGTCGAAGCCCTGAATCACCGACAGCATCAGCGTCCCCAGAGCCGCGCCGACCGATGGGCCGTCGTAGTTGGACCTGTCTTCGAACGAAAATTCCAGCTGGCGGGCCACGATCCTGGGATACTTGGCGTCGATCGCTCGGGCCACGTCGCCGAGCACCATCCTCATCTGCTTGCCCACGGGAATGGCGAACGTCGCCGGTATGGCATCATCCTTCGGCGATCCGGGCGTAACCGTCAGAATCAAATCCGCCGCCGAGCCAAGCGCATCGCCGTTCGCCTGTTCCAAGACACACAACATCTTGATCGAGGCCTGCAATTTGGAAATCCGGATCGCGGGGGCGTCCGGATCGGTGGATTGCAGCACCACATTGGACGGCTCATCGCTTTGAGAACTCTCGTCTTTCGGTTTTTCGACTTTCGGCGGCGGGCTTGACAGGGCCAGTTGCGTTGCGGCCACGATGGTGCCGATGGAGTGACTTTCTGCTTTAATGGTCAGGTGCTGCGATTCGGTGAAACTCCCCTTGTAAACTCCCATCGACTCGCTTTTGTCGCCGTTGAAATGAAGAGTGCCGATTTTCGTCCAGCCCGCGGAATTGAGCGCGGCGCGCGATCCTGCGGCCCCCGAACCCAAGCCCACAAAAACATAGGCCGTGCTTCCCGATGGAGCGTCGATGGTGACGTCGGCCGGGGCGTGGAACAGCCGTCGCGTAAAGATCAATCCGGCCAGTTCGCCGGGAAACTTGTCCAGAACACTATTCTCATTGCTGAAGAACTTGACGCGATTCGCGATCGTATCCAGTTCCGTGTCGCCGCTGGCGTACTGCACCTGCACCGCCTCCTTGTCGCCGGCCAGGGCAAATTCACCGCCCGCCCGTGCCCATGCACTGCAAAGCGACAGAATGCCCATCGCCGCCAGGATGACGCCATACAGGTGTCTCATTGAGTCTCCCTCTTTGCCGCACATATTACGCCGGTTTTGGCAGGGCCGCCAGCGTTTTTGGGTATGTCTTGAAACGGAACGATTCAAAGCCGGCCCCCCGTTTGACTTAGGGCCGAAGTTATGTTACATTCTGTAACACGATGCACGTCATCGCGGCTAAGGCGATCAAAGATTACGCGATGGCGTACAAGGACGCTTCGACGTGGCTGATGACTTTTTTGGAGCGCGCCGAAGCGGCGAAATGGACCAGCATGGCCGACGTGCGGCGGGTTTACCCTCATGCCGACGCGGTGAAAGTGAGCAGCGGCAATGATGTGATCGTGTTCAATGCCCGCGGGAACAACTACCGCCTCGTGACCGCGATACACTTCAACCGCTCAAAGCTTTACATCCTGCGTTTCATGACCCACGCCCAGTACGGCAAGAACCTTTGGAAGGATCAGCTATGAGCCTCGCCACGAGCAAATTCGCGCCGACGGATGGTTATCTCAGGCTTGTCCGCCAGTTCCCGCTGCGGCCCATCCGCAACGAGGGCGAATACAAAGCGGCGACGGCCTTGATGGAACGACTCGCGATCCAGGGCGAGAACGGCCTTGACCCGGGCGAACGCGACTACCTCGACGGCCTCGACGAGTTTATCTCCGCCTATGACCAAAGGGCGTTGGTTGATCGTCCGCGTCGTGGCACGCCGCGGCAGCGCCTGCGATCGCTCATGGAAGACACCGGCGTCACGCCGCGGGACCTTCAAAGAATTCTACGGTGCGGCCATTCATTGGTCTCTTTGGTGCTGAGCGGCAAGCGTGAACTGAGCAAAAATAACATTCGTGCGTTGGCCAGGCACTTCAAGCTCGGCGCCGACTACTTCCTGTGATCGCTTTCCCTTGCGGAGGGCCAAGCCCTATCCGCTGCGGAGGGCGAAGCCCTATCCGCGTCGGGGAGTTGGGAAGCGCGCCATCAGGCGTGTTTGGGCCCGGTTTGGGCGAGAATCTCGATCTTCACGCGCTTGATGCGCTGGGGTTCGGCATCCAGCACGGTGTAGCGCACCTTGCCGTGTTCGTAGACCGCGCCTTTTTCGGGGATGCGAGCCAGGTTCGTGGTGAGAAATCCGGCGAGGGTTTCATATCCCGCGTCCTCGGCCAGGTTCAGGCCGGCCAGGCGATTCAAATCCTCGATGCGGATGCGCGCGTCGGCGTCCACGGTTCTATCGTCAATTTTTTTCAGCATGGCCGGCTCGTCGGTTTCGTGCTCGTCGGACATTTCGCCGACGAGTTCTTCCAGAACGTCTTCGAGGGTCACGATGCCCGACGTGCTGCCGTACTCGTCCAGAACGACGGCCAAGTGGACCTTCTGGTGGCGAAAATCGCTGAGCAGATGGCTGAGCGACTTGGTTTCCGGGACGTAGATGGCCGGGCGCATGATCTGGCGGACGGAGAACCGGGGATCGGCCTGACCCAGGAGCTTGATGAGATCGCGCGCGTGGAGGATGCCGACGACGTGGTCCAGGCCCTGTTCGTAAACGAGGATTCGGGAATGCCGGGATTCCTCGATGGCGTTTTTAACCTGCTCGAGAGTGGCGTCGGCGGGGAGGGCGACGACGTCCTGGCGGGGGGTCATGATGTGGCCGGCGGTGGCGTCGCGGAACTCGATGACCGATTCGATCATCTCCCGTTCCTGTTCGTCGACGACCCCCTCCTTTTCGCCTTCCTCGACGGCGGACAGAATTTCGTCGTCGATCTGCGATTCGCTCTGTTCTTCCCCGGCGCCCAGGGCGCGGCGAACCACGTCGTCGGTCCCGTGCATCAGCTTGGCCAGCGGCGAAAAAACGATGCGAAGCACGTTCAGCACCGGCGCGAAGAACCCCACGATTTCGGCGCCGGCGTACCTGGCGGCGGCGTGCGGAATCGTGACGGCGACGAAGACGGCGATCACCCCGGCGACGAACACCGTCAACGTGTAGCGGACCAACGCGCCGTAGCGGGTTTGCTCGAACGACGCGAAAACCAGCACCCAGATCAGAATGTTGGAGAACTGCCGGAAGATGGCCGTGAGGAACGTCAGGTCCGAGGTGTTTTCCGTGACGGGCTCAAACCAGCGGTCGGCGTCGTGGCGGCCCAGAAATTCCGCCAGGCGCACCCGCGAATACGCCCGAAGGGAATACGTCACCGCCGAAAAGAAAAGGGAGAGCAGCGAGGCGAGCGCCACTCCGCCGATGGTCAGGTAGAGCGGCATTTCCGAACTCCGTTCCGGAGGCCAAGCCTTCCGGCGTGAAGGCGATGCCTTCCGATGCGCGGCGCGAAGACCGGGCCGATTCCCAGACGGGTGAGAATCTCATCTTCCTTGGCGTGCATGGCCGCGAAACCCGATTCGGTTCTATCGTCGAACGCGGACAAGTGCAACAAGCCGTGGATCGCGTAAAGCAGCAACTCGTGGCTCAAAGGATGTCCCAGTTGGCGGGCGCGGGCCTTTGCGAGGGTGGAGCAGACGACGATTTCACCCGAAATCACCCGACCGCGCCGGTCGCGCTCCAACTCGAAGCTCAGCACGTCGGTCGGACCGGTTTGACCCAGAAATTTTCCGTGCAGAACCGCCATCTGCCGCCCGGGCACGATCGCCAGTGAGAGCTCGTTCAGCGGCGAGCGGAGCATGCGGTGTGCGCCCGTCAATCCGCGGCGGACGGCGGGAACGCACGGCCGCGCCGCCGCGGCGAAGATGGTCAAATGCAATGGCGCCACGGATGAAACTGGCAAATCCGAAATCCGAAATCCGAATGACGAATCAAATCCGAAGCCAGAATGACGAATGTCGCATAGCCCGTGCTCTTCATTTGGTCATTCGTCATTCGGGCTTGATTCGTCATTCGGATTTCGGATTTCGGATTTGTCCCCTACGCGGTCTTGGTTGCCGCGTCGCCCGCGGCCGGGGCCGTGGGTTCGGCGCTGGGATACACGATTCGGCCGTGATAGATGCCCAGAAGCGTTTTGGTGATCGCATACTCGATCTGATCGAGATCGCGCAAGGTGA
>JBEKIV010000204.1:0-7506 GCA_050011595.1 Tepidisphaeraceae bacterium | reverse complement strand
TGCCAGCCACGTCGGCCAGCACTGAAAACAAATATACGGAATTACGTATTGTTAGTCAAGGAAAATCTTGACAATTTATTCGGAATTCCGTAGAATTATTTTCATGGCCAAAAAACTGCCATCTTTCATGGACACAACGGCAGCGGCGGTGGAGCTTGGTGTTTCGCCGCGCCGGGTTTTGCAGTTCATCACGTCCGGCCGGTTGCCGGCACAAATGATGGGCGGGGTTTACATCGTGCTGCGGGCGGACTTGGCCAAGGTGGCGAACCGCAAACCGGGACGGCCTTGGTCAAAGGACCGCAAGCAGGCCCCCAGCCGCACACCCTAAAGGACCGGACTTAGCAAGGGCCGATTTTGCGTCGCGCGCGCGAGGAAATCCCCGAAAGCCGCCTGTTAAGGTTTGTTAAGGTTTAGGCCAATGCTGGCTCGCGCGCGCGAGGCTAAGATTTGCTAAGGTTTTGAGCCTTCCGCTGGCCGTCGCTATGACGCCGACTTGATCCCCCGCTGGCCGTTGATTCGCCCCAATTCCGCTATCGGCCACCCACCCAAACCGGCTGCTGGCGTTGCACTGGTGTTGCACCGAAGAAAACGCATTAAGCCGAAGGTTCGCTGATATGTCGTAAGCTAATATAAAATAGCAAGTTATAATCGCACCTTGCAGGAGTCGAACCTGCAACCTTCGGTTCCGTAGACCGACGCTCTATCCAATTGAGCTAAAGGTGCTCTGAATCCGCGAATAACGCATCATTCCCCATCGCTAAACGCGTGTCAAGGTTGCTTTTGCGGGGGCCAACTCACAAACTGCTATGGCCATGGCTCTCTATTCCATTGAAACCCACGGCCGGCTTGCGCCGCATTTACATGAGGAATGGCTCCTCACCAACGGCCTGGGCGGATTCGCATCGGGAACCGTGGTGGGGTGCAATACCCGCCGATATCACGGTCTTTTGTGCGCGGCGCTGACGCCGCCGGTAGGGCGGGTCATGATGCTCAATCGCCTCGGCGAAATCATTCGCCTGCCGGGGCCGGAAGAGTTGCCCCTGGAGTTTTCCATCAGCCAGTTTGGGGACACGTTTCATCCGCGGGGGGATCGCTATCTTCGGCGGTTCGATCTGGAATCAACCCTGGCGCGTTGGGAATACGAAATCGAGGGCATCCGCGTCATCAAGGAAATCCAGATGCCCTGGCGGAACAATGCCGTCGGCATTCGCTACACCGTCGATCCGGGCCCAAAGCAAATCGAGCTATCCCTCTTGCCCTTCGTTCGCATGATGGATTTTCACGCCCTTCGTCATGACAAGGCGGTGTTCGACGAATCTCACGGCCGGCGGAATTGTTCCGTCGGATTGGGGCCGAGCAAGCTGGCGATCGTGGCCGATGCCGGGTCGTTTCAGCCGGAGCCGGATTGGTGGTATGGACACACTTATGCCCTCGAGACCGAGCGCGGATTGGACGACCGCGAGGATTTGTATAAGCCCGGGCGGTTTGTTTTCACGACCGGCCGCCCGGCGTCGATCACCCTCTGGGCGGGCACCGAGCCGATGGGCCGTTTCGATTGGGACACAGAAATCGCCCGGCGGCAAGAGGGGCTGAAGATCACCCCGCGGATTTCCCCGACGGTTCAGCGCCTTCTTCACGCGGCCAACGACTTCCTGGCCACGCGCCAGACGCCCGACGGACAGCCGGGCTATACCGTCCTCGCCGGCTATCCGTGGTTCGCCGATTGGGGCCGCGACACCATGATCTCCCTGCCTGGGCTTTTGCTTTGTCCCGGAAGGTTTGACCAGGCCCGCCAGGTCCTGTGCGTTTTCGCCAAGTACGTCAGCCAGGGGATGATCCCCAATCGCTTCGACGACTACACCAATCAGCCATCGTACAACACGGTTGATGCCAGTCTCTGGTTCATCCACGCGGCCTTCGAATATCTGCGCCTGTCCCGCGACTGCGAAACATTCGAAAAAATCCTGCGCCCGGCGTGCCACGCCATCGTCAAGGGTTACACGCAGGGCACGCGCTACGACATCCACGTCGATCCCGCCGACGGGCTGGTCACCCAGGGCAACGCCGCCACCCAACTCACCTGGATGGATGCCAAGTACCAGGGCGTTTGTTTTACCCCTCGGCAGGGGAAGGCGGTGGAGATCAACGCGCTGTGGCACCACGCGCTGCGGCTGATCGGCGACAACGCCCGCGCCGACCGCGTCGCCGAGAGCTTTCGCAAGACCTTCTGGATAAGTCCCTACCGCGGCCTGGCCGACGTGGTGGACGGCCCGCGGCGCGATTTGGCCATGCGCCCCAATCAGATCTTCGCCGTCAGTCTGGCCAACAGCCCCCTGTCCCGACCCCAGCAGGAGGCGGTCGTCGAGGCCGTTCGCCGCGAACTGCTCACCCCCGTCGGATTGCGCACCCTTGCCAAAGGCGATCCCAACTATCACGGGCGCTATTTCGGGCCGCAAATGGACCGCGATGCCGCTTATCACAACGGAACCGTCTGGCCCTGGCCGATCGGCGCGTTCCTGGATGCCTATCTGAAAGTTCACGATCGCTCCGAATGGGCGATTGCGCAGGCCCGGCAGTGGCTCCAGCCTCTATTGGATACGATGCAACACGGTTGCATTGGCCAGATCGCCGAGATTTTCGAAGGCGACGAGCCGCACCGCCCGGTCGGTTGCTTCGCCCAGGCCTGGAGCGTCGCCGAGGCCCTGAGGCTGGCGATGGATTTGGGGATGTGATGGGCAAAAGCGAAAAATCCGAAATCCGAAATCCGAATGACGAATCAAGCCCGAATGACGAAAAACCGAAACGGCCTTGGTTTCGTCATTCGGATTTCGGATTTGATTCGTCATTCGGATTTCGGATTTCGGATTTCTTCCTCTGTGTCCTCTGTATTCTCTGCGCAAAAAATGTCGATGCCAACGCCCTCTCCTTGCCGCTTCGGGGCTACTTCCATCCCGGCCGGGCGATGCCGGTCAGGTGGGAGGATTCGCAAGCAATTCAATTGTCCGCCTCCGGCGCCATCACCACGCGATTGGAAACGATTGGCCAACCTCGCGGTGTTTTTCCCTGGATCGTCATCGGGCCGAATGTCGCCGATGTTTCGGATCGAACCCTTTCCCCGTTGCATCCTCTGGAGGATTCCGATTGCCTCGTGGCCGACGCCGTCTCGGATGATTCGGATGCCGGTTCGCTGTTCCCCAATCGCCGGATGATCGGCATTCATGTCGATGCCGACGATCTGACCGGCCCGGCGATGGCATGGCAAACGCTGGACGCGATTCTGCTGACGCCCGCGGGATTCGAAAAGATCCCCCAACCCGTGCGCCGCCAGTTCCTTGCCGACGGAGTCGAATTGGCGGTGTTGGGCGGCCGTCGGCCGGATGCGCCATTGCCGTGGAATCGCTCGGGCCGGTGGTGGATCGCGTCGGCGCGAATAGGATTGCCTCCGATCGTCTGTGCCGACGCCTACGCTCCAACCTACGGCTGGCCCGCCGGCCGCAGCCAGGCGTTTCGCCTGCGAATTTTCCTCTTCGGAGCGATCTATTGCCTACTCGTCTGCGGCGTCGGACTTTGGCGATCCCGCTGGATGCCCGCGGGAATCGTCGCCGCTTCCATTCTCGCCGCCGCCGTTTTCGCATTCGATAACCGGCGTCAATCGCCGATCTTCCATCGAAGCGGCATCGTTCGCCTCATCGGCCCCGCCACGCTGGAAGATGATTGGCTCTTCCAGGTTTCGCATCGCCAAACGCCATTCCGTTTGCCGCTGGAGAATTCCGTTCATCCGATCTTTTACGCTGAATCGCAGGCCGAATCTCTGGACCTGACGCTGGACTGCGACGGCCGCGGCCAACCCACCGCCGTCACCGGCCGATTATCCGCCGATGAGCCGCTGGCGCTGATGCGCCGGCGAATGCCAGCCGAACCCGCGGACCGCCATCCGCCGACGCAACCCGCCACCAGCCCATTGCATTTGCTGGCGACGGAGTCGATCTATCCCGGATTCCATGTCGAAGGCCAACTCGACGCCCCCACGTCGGACGATTCCTGGCCGACCGTGGAATTAAAGGGGACATTCAAGATTTCCGCCGCCGCGGAGTAAAGGGGACATTCAAGATTTCTGTTGCCGCGGCCCCGGACGACGAAATCTTGAATGTCCCCTTTTCAGTCAATCCACCTTGACGAAGCTCGCCGGGTCGGTCCATTGCTCGGCGGTGAATGACGTGGTTTTGTCCACGATAATGTGGCCGTTGCCGTCCACCGAGACGGCGTAGCGGATCAGGGCCTTCTTCGCCGGGCCTTTCGTGACGCTTCCTTCGATGTCGTAGGTGGCTCCGTGGCGGGGGCATTTGAAGCTTACGTTGTCGGGCGCCTCGTTGATCGTGCCGCCCTTGTGGGTGCACACGGTGGTGCAGGCATAGATCTTGCCGTCGTGCCGGATGACCGCGACGCGGTTGGGGACCTTCATCCACGTGGTGGTGATGCCGTCGGTGGCGTAGTCGGATTTCAATCCGGCGTCCAAAGTGCTCGGAGCCGTGGCTGCATCATCGGCCAGCAGGTGGGCCGTATCGCCCAGTCCGCACAGGCAGGCGGCGCAAGCCACCGCCGCGACAAATTCCCTTCGGTTCAACTGATTCATCGTCAACTCCTCTTATATCCAGGCCCCATTTCACTGATTCGCTCGAATCCGATGCAATGATAGCAGAAAAATCGGACCGGTAAATGGCCGCAATAATGCGATAACATCGGCGGCGAGGTTCAGATTGGGTCGTGGTGGCGCTAAGCCCGCGTTAGGGGCTTGACGCGCAAAACAAACCCGTTGAAAGTGGTGCAACGTCGTTTTGATGGGAAAGGATTTTGGGCTTTCGCCGGATGCAATTGATGAATCGGACGCAATTGATGGAGCGGACACCTATGAGCCGAACGAACGACCCCGCCCGCCAGGCCGCCGCGGCGCGCACTCAGACATCGACTCCCCCTCGCAAGAAAGTGCTCATCGTGGACGACGAGAAGGACATCGTCGATCTGGTCGCCTACAACCTTGCGCGCAACGGCTACGAAACGATTACCGCCACCGACGGCAACGTCGCATTGGACAGCGCCGCCAAGAACGCCCCCGACCTGATCATTCTCGACCTGATGCTTCCCGGCCTCGACGGGATGGAAGTGGCGCGCCGGCTCAAGGCCGATACGCAGACCGCCAACATCCCCATCGTCATGCTGACGGCCAAGGGCGAGGAGACGGACGTGGTGGTGGGCCTCACTCTGGGCGCCGACGATTACGTGACCAAGCCCTTCAGCATGAAGGTTTTGTTGGCGCGGGTGGCCAGCGTGCTTCGCCGCGCCGAAGCCGGTCCCGGCGCCGTGGGCGAGGGCGGCATGTTGCGCGCCGGGCCGCTGAGCATCGACACCCTCAAGCACGAGGTGCTGGTCAAGGATGATCCCATCAAGCTCACGCTGACGGAGTTCAAGCTTCTCTCGGCCCTGCTGACGGCGCGCGGCCGGGTCCTGACCCGCGATCAGCTCATGGACAAGGCCATGGGCACCGACGTCTTCGTCACCGACCGCGCCATCGACGTTCACATCACCGCCATCCGCAAAAAACTGGGCGAGGCAAGCTGGCTCGTCAACACCGTTCGCGGCGTCGGCTATCGCCTCCGCGAGTCTCCGGAAGACAATGATTGACCGTTGGAATATGCTCATGGTCCCATGAGCATCCCCGAATCCGGCGGCGTTCCGCTGCTCCCCTACGAATCGAAGGATCGCAAAGAGCCGCCAGGCCCGCGCCCCTGGTGGGTTTATGGACTGATCGCGGTCTATCTGCTGATTTTGGCGGGCGTGCTGATACTTCCCGCGTTCATCCAATATTCGGACCAAAACACCGATGACCAATTCATCTGGGTCCTCACCATTTACGTCTGCGGATTGGTTGTTTGTGGATTGGCGTTGATGGTCTTGCCGATCAAGGCCATTCGCCAGCGCCCGATTTCCCGTCGATCCATTTGGTTCCCGATCATCGCCTCGGGATTGCTCGCGGGAGCACTTCTCTTTGGCGGGGGATTTGCCCTGATCGCAGTGTTCAGAGGCGACGACGTGCCATCGCCTTTGGGCTGGGCAATCCTATTCTCCTCCGTCGGAGTTTGGGCGGCATGGTCTATCGTCTTTGCCCTGATCGCCGTTCGGTCCGGTCCGGGCCGAATTGGAATGACCCTGCATCGTCTGCTGATTACCGGCAGCGTTCTGGAGCTTCTGGTGGCCGTCCCCTCCCATGTGATTGTTCGTCGCCGGCATCTATGTTGTGCCGATATCGCAACCGGTTTTGGCATCTGCATTGGCCTGTCGGTCATGATTGTCTCGCTGGGTCCAAGCGTGCTGATCCTCTTTCACCGCCGGCGCAAGCGCATCACCCCGCCGGCCGCGATTGAACGAAATTAACGGCCTTGATCTTGCATTGCGATTGGTGCGTTTGATAATCCTGTGATGCAGGGCCGGGCTTTGTTTCGACTGTTCCTGACCATCCTGGGCGCCACGGTCGTGGTCGGCGCGGCGGTGGCCGCGGCGACGGCCGCGCCGCCGGTGTGGCGGACGCCGCCAATGCTGGCGGCCTACACCGTCGCCGCCGCGCTGGTTCTGGTCCTGTCCGCCGCCTGCCTCCGGCGCGGACGCTGGGTGATGCCCGTTCGCCGCATGGAGACCGCCGCGGCCCGAATGGCCCGCGGCGAGTGGGACGTCCGCGTTCACCCCCTTGGCTCCACCGGCGCTCAGCGCCTGGCGGTGAATCTCAACCTGCTTGCCGCCCAGGCCTACAAGCAGCTTTCCGATCTTCAGCACCAGCGCGGCGGATTGCAGGCCCTGGTCGATACGCTGCCCGATCCGATCCTGGCCGCCGGACCCGGCGGACGCATCACCCTCCTGAACGCGCCCGCCGCCCGCCTCCTGTCCCTCCAGCCCCAGCAAGCCCTCGAGCAGAAGCTGGTCAACGTCGTCAACGACGAACAGATCGTGGAGTTGTACGAAGCCCTGGTGGGCGCCGGCGGCGCCAAGGCCGGCGGGCCCGCCACCCTCCTCAACCGGGAAATCCGCCTCGTCCGCAACGGCCAACGCTTCACCTATCAAGCCGTCGCCACCCGCGCTCCCGGCGGCGGCGCGCTGCTGGTCCTCCGCGACGTCACCGGCCTGGCCGGCGCCATGCAGATGAAAACCGATTTCGTCGCCAACGCCAGCCACGAATTGCGAACCCCCATCGCCGCCATCAAGATCGCCTTCGAAACCCTCCGCGATGTCTATCGCGAAGACCCCGCCCAGAGCGAACGCTGCATCACCGTCATCGACGGACATCTTCGCCGCCTGGAGGAGATGCTCCGCGACCTGCTCGACCTTTCCCGCGTGGAAAGCGCCGATCTCAAGCCGCGCGTCGTCGCCGTCAAGACTTCCGAACTTTACGCCGGCGTCAGATCCACCATGGGCGTCATGGCCAGGCAGAAAAACGTGGAACTGCGTCTTGGCGATGGC
>JBEKIV010000203.1:0-7543 GCA_050011595.1 Tepidisphaeraceae bacterium | reverse complement strand
AAGTCTTTGGGCTCTCGGTTCACCAGATCGCCGGCGGATTGCGCGATGCCCAGGGCGCCCCCGGACGTTTGCAGGCCGTGCGCGCCGGCCAACCCTTCGCGGTCCTGGTGGATTATGCCCATACCCACGACGCGCTGGAGAAGGTCCTGACCGCATTGCGTCCACTGACCCGGGGAAAGTTGCGAGTGCTTTTCGGCTGCGGCGGCGACCGCGACCGCGCCAAGCGGCCTCTCATGGCCCGCGCCACCGAACGATTCGCCGACGTCGTCTATGTTACCAGTGACAATCCCCGCACCGAGAATGCAATCGAGATCATCGACCAGATTCTCGCCGGCTTTCAAGATCGCCGCCAAAAGCCCCCCATCGTCGAGCCCGATCGGCGGGCGGCCATCACGAAAATCCTCCAAGATGCCGAGCCGGGCGACGTTGTCCTCCTCGCCGGAAAGGGACACGAAAATTACCAGATCGTCGGACAGACCAAACGTCATTTCGACGACCTCGAAGAAGCCAAAATGGTGCTTGAGAAGGCCGCGTTTGCGGAGGCTTCGCCTTCCGCTTCCCACAGGGATTCCAAAATATGAGTCCCCTTTCGCTTGCCGAAATTCGCCGGGTGACCGGAGCGGCCGACGCATCGGCCGCCGCCGCGGACATGGAAATCGCCGCGGTTTGCACCGACACCCGGAAGATGGCGGCGCGCTGCCTGTTCATCGCGCTGCGTGGCGATCATTTTGACGCCCACGATTTTCTGGACCAGGCCCACGCCGGGGGCGCGGCGGCGGCATTGGTCGATCACGCCCCGCCCAATCCACCCGCGGGATTGCGATTGCTCCGCGTGCCGAACACGCGCGCCGCCATGGGCGTTCTGGCCCGCCGCGTGCGCCGGCAATTCCGCGGCAAAGTCATCGCCGTCGCCGGCAGCAATGGAAAGACCGGCACCAAGCATCTCATCCATTCGGCCCTGCGGGAAACCCTCCGCGGCTCGATGTCGCCCAAGAGTTTCAACAACGACATCGGCGTTCCGCTGGCAATTTTCCCGGCCGATCCGGCGGACGATTATCTCGTCTTGGAACTCGGCACGAACCATCCCGGTGAAATCCGAAACCTCACCCACGTCGCCCTGCCCGACATCGCGATCATCACCAATTGCTCCGTCGAGCATCTGGAAGGCCTCGGCAATCTCGACGGCGTGAGACGTGAAAACGCCAGCCTGATCGAGGGACTCCAGTCCGATGGAACGCTCCTCATCAACGGCGACGATCCCGCGCTGACCGAGGCCGTTTCGGGCTTCCGCGGCGATTGCCTGACCTTCGGCTTTTGCGAAACCAACGACCTTTGGGCGTCCAATGCAACTTGCTCGTGGAACGGCACACATTTCACCATTCAGCCCGGGGGCATCGAAGCGTTCGTTCCGCTGCTCGGACATCACGTCGCCGCCAACGCCCTGGCGGCCGTCGCCCTCGCCAGGCGGCTGGGGTTGTCCGACCGCCAGATCGTCCAGAACCTGGCCAAATCCACCGGTCCGGAGATGCGGCTGCAACCCATCGAAGCCGCCGGCGTGCGGATACTGAACGACGCGTACAACGCCAATCCCGCGTCGATGAAGGCCGCAATCCAAACGCTGGCATCGCTCCCCGCTCGAGGCCGGCGAATCGCCGTCCTGGGCGACATGCGCGAACTCGGAGGCGCCTCGGCCCAATGTCATCGCGAGATCGGCCGGTTCCTCGCCCAGGAGTTTGAGCCCGACCTGCTGATTTGCGTCGGGGCCGAATCGCGGGCCGTCGCATCGGAAGCGATCAGGCTCGGCATGCCGACCGGTCGCATCGAGCAGTTCCCCGATGCCGCCAGCGCCGCGACGATTGCGTCGCATTTCGTGAGCGGCGATCTGGTGCTGCTGAAGGGATCGCGCGCCATCGGCCTGGAGACCGTCGCGCAGGCGATCCTCGCAACCCGGCCCGCACATTGGGCCGTCGCATCCTGATGCCATGATCTATCTTCTGGTCAAATCGCGGTATGCCTGGCTCGAATCGCACCGCATGGGATTCCTTCGCGTCTTCAACGACGTGACCTTTCAATCCACGGCCGCGGTCATCCTCAGCTTCGCACTGGTCATCCTGTTCGGTCCCGGCGTCATCCGCTGGCTTCGGCGACAGAAAATCGGCGACCAGCCGGCCTTCGATCAGACCCAGATGGACGAACTCATGCGGACCAAGAAGGGCACGCCCACCATGGGCGGAATCCTCATCATCTTCGCCATCGCCCTGACGACGCTCCTCCTGGCCGATCTGGATAATTTTTACGTCGGAATGGGATTGATCTGTCTGGTCTGGCTCGGAGCCGTTGGGGCGGTGGATGATTGGCTGAAACTCACCACCTATCGCCGCGAAAAACTGCTTCCCCCCGGCCAGCAGGTCAGCCGACAGGGCCTCACCTCGCTGGAAAAAATCCTCTTTCAGATCGGCCTGGGCGCGCTCCTTTCCTATTTCACCTACTTCTACAGCCAGGACGCGAACAGCCATACCCTCTACTTCCCATTTTTCAAAAACCTCAAAATATTCTTGAACCCCACGGTGTTCATTCTCGTCGGAACCCTCGTCCTCACCGCCACCAGCAATGCCGTCAATCTCACTGACGGACTCGATGGCCTGGCGTCCGGCTGCGCTGGCATCGTCAGCTTCACGTTCCTCATCCTGGCCCTGCTCCAGGGCTATCGCGTCGGCGGCGGGTATCTCGTGGACGTCTTGTTCCTGCCGCGAATCCCCGGAAGCGCCCAAATGGCCGTCATCGCGGGCGCGATGGTCGGCGCTTGTCTCGGATTCCTATGGTTCAATTGCGCCCCGGCCGCGGTATTCATGGGCGACACCGGCTCCCTGGCGCTCGGCGGCCTGCTCGGCTACATCGCCGTCGTCATCCGGCAGGAGCTGCTCCTGGTCCTGTGCGGCGGAATCTTCGTCGCCGAGGCTCTCAGCGTCATCCTTCAGGTCGGCTGGTTCAAAATAACCAAACGGCACTACGGAGAAGGCCGCCGCATCTTTCTCATGGCCCCGCTGCATCACCATTTCCAACAAAAAGGTTGGAAAGAAACCCAGGTGGTCATTCGTTTCTGGCTCGTCGGCGCCATGCTGGCAATGCTGGCCCTGGCGACGATCAAGCTGCGATAGCCTTTCTCGCCGCTATCGAGCCGGCAGCCGCGGCCGTGTCGGTTCGGGCCAATCGGCGCCGCTGTTGCGCAGCAGTTCGTGGAGCAACAGAATGATGAAGATGATGCAGGCCAGGGGCTTCATCCAATGCACGGTCAGTCTGTAACCCCAGGAGGTCCATGGATAGCTGATAAGCCAAGCCGACAGCGCGACCAGGACCCACGCCGCCAGCCGGCGGCGGTTGTCCAGGAAGAGCAGAGCGGCCGGCAATGCGATCATGGGCGTGAGGATCACATAGGAGTTACCCTCGGTCCGTGGATTGAAGAGCATCAGGTAACAAGCCGCCAGCGCCACCACGAACGTGCTGGCGGCCGGTTCGTTCCAGCGGCGGAAGGCGATGAAGCAGAGCGCCAGCGTCGCCGCCGCGGCGAACAGTTGCATGAAAAAGTAAATCCACATGGGGATCACGCATCCGATCGACCAGAAAAGCCCGCGAAGATCGCTGAACGCGCGGTCGGGCTGCGAGGACATCGACAGCTTGATCCGGCATTGCTGGTATTGCGTCAGAACGTAATGAAATCCCCCCGTGGCAAACGGCGACAGCAGGAGCACGGCCAGAGCGATCGCCAACCGCCAACTCATGGGGCGGTAGAGCGCGGCGGCCAACAGGATCATGACCAGGACAATCGGCTTGACCGCAAACCCGACGGTGAGCCAGATCGCGGCGCGCCACCATCGGTGCTGCACGAGGTCCACGGTGGCGTGGAGCATGAGCGCGGCGATTTGCAGATTGGCCTGGCCGTTGCGCAAGGCGTTGTACGTCGGCGCCAGAGCGATGAAACTGCCGATCGCGAAGACCCGCAGCGCCTGGCTCGGCGACAGCAGCTTGCTCATTCGCCACAGCCCATGGCAGAAGGCGCCCAGCCCCACCAGCCGCCAAAGCACGTCGCCGATCGGATGATTGAGAACCGCAAACGGCGTATAGATGATGGCGGCTTGCGGGAGATAGAGAAAGCCGTCGATGTTCGTGGTGTCGTAAAGATTTTCCCTGGCCCACCAGGCGGAAGTTGCGCGGGCGTAGCCCCAACATTCGTTGCTGTTATCCGGGCTGTCGTTGTGAAGGACCTGGGCGGCGACGAAAACGAACATCATGCCCCACAGCATCCATGCAAATTCGGACAGATGTTTGTTGCTGATCTGGTATCTCACGGTCCCGCGGCCATGTTCGATCCGGCCATGAAAACTGTATGAATACCCAAACTTCGCCGATTGCTCAATCGAGGATTCATGCAAACGTCATGTTTGCATGAAATATAATGACCGATGGACGTGATTCGTCGGCGTCGAGACGGTAGGATGGGCCACGAAGTGCCCTAGGCCTTGTCTGAACATGATGCATTCCCAAGTCTCCAGCCGACCGTTTGAATGCACCCTGGTGCTGCCGACCTACAAGGCCGCGGAATTCATCGAATCCACGGTGTCCCGGCTGCGCCGGTTTCTTGGGGAGCATCCGGATTGGTGCGTGTTGTTCGTCTGCGACGGACACCCCGACGATACCGCGAAAAAACTTCCTCCCCTGGTAGAAGACCTGGGGAATCAGGTTCAGATCGACGCTTACGAGAACAATCGGGGCAAGGGTTACGCCCTTCGCCATGGGCTGAGCATGGCAAAGACGCCCTACCGCGTCTATACGGATGTCGATCTGGCCTACGACCCCGATGAGGCAATCAAAATCCTGAGATTGCTGGAGTCGGGCGCCGATCTTGCCGTGGCCAATCGCGCCAGCCCCGAATCGCTATTTTGGATGAGTCCGCGCGACTTCCCCACGATCTACCGGCGACACCTGATGAGCCGGACGTTCAACTGGTGGCTTCGGCAAATGCTGCCCATCAGCATTCTCGACACCCAGGCCGGGCTGAAGGGGATCAGCGCGCGGGCGTGGGAGGTTCTGGGCCCGAAGATCACGACCGATGGATTCTTCTTTGACGTGGAGTTGCTGGCCTGGGCCGGCGCGGCGCGAATGCGAATCGACCAGACTCCGATCTTCGTGAAATATATCGACCCGACCACCGTGCGAATGGTGCGGGACGGCTGGAGCATGATCCGGGCCACGCTGAAGCTGCGGCGGAAAATGCGGACCGAAGTTACGGCCGCCCTGATCCGACAGTGGAGGGAACAAATCAGCCGGGAGCCGGCCCATGAGCGGCCCGCGGTTTAGACTGGGCAATCACATTCTGTTTAGCCGTCTAAACTGGGCCAAATACCGCGCAAAAAGCATTGAAGTGTTGGGAAAACAAGGGATAATCATGGCATCGGTCCGCGATGGGGTTCGGGGGCTGAAAGGGGCAACAGGATGAGAAGATATATGAAAATCGGCACGTTGGCATTTGCGTTGATGATGGCGGTGGGGCTGGGGTTTGCGCGGGGGCAGGCGGCGGCCCCGGGCGCGGCGGCGAAGCCGGCGGCGCCGCCGCCCACGCAGTATCAGGTCGAGCAGGAAATGCGCCAATTGGCGGCCGACCTCGATGATCCCAACTTCGATGAGGCGAAGTTACCCAAGTTGGTGCAGCAGGTGTTCCAGGATTTCCGGACTGTGAACCAGAACATGGACCAGGATCAGGCCCAGCAGTGGCGGCAGTCGATGTTCCAGCAACTGGGGCCGGTGATGCAGAGGAATCAGCAGAAGATGCAGAAGGCGGCGCGGGTAGCGCGTCTGCTGAGCCTTCAGGAGCCGCTGGGCGCCAGCGACGAGGAGTTCGCGGCCATCCTGCCGTCGTTGGAAAAAGTGGCCGATGCGCAGCTCGAAGCGGGAGGAGGAATGGCCCGGTTCAGGAATTTCGGCGGCCCTCCCGGCCAGGGAACAAACGGCCCGCAAAACAATCCAAATCCTTCCCCGGTGGATAAGGCGTCCGCTGACCTCCAGGCCGCGGTTGACGATCCCAACAGCAATCCCGATCTGATCAAGAACAAGCTCGACATGCTGCGCGACGCCAAAGCCAAAGCGAGCCAGGACCTGCTCGTGGCCCGTAACGAGCTGCGATCACTTCTGACGGTTCGGCAGGAGGCGGTGCTGGTGGCTCAGGGGATGTTGGATTGAGGGACCTTCAAGCCTGAAACCGAGCGGAAATTCATTTTATTGCTTTTTCCGACGCGTCGCCGATTTGGCGTTCCGCTGAGCGACCACCCTTTGTTATATCCGTTTGATGCATTCAATTTTCCAGGCGCGGCGACCATGCGATTCATGATCCTGGGCAACGCGCGCAAGAGCGCCGAAGTGCGTTAAAGGTCACCGATTCACCCGGACCAATCAAAGGAAACCCTCATGCAAAAAATCACCCCGTTCCTGTGGTTCAACGGCCAAGCTGAAGAGGCGATGAATTTTTACACTTCCATTTTCAAGAACTCGAAGATTGGCGGCGTTGTTCGTTATGGGGACGCGGGGCCGGGGCCCAAAGGGACAGTGATGACCGCAACCTTCGAGATTGAAGGCCAGGCCTTCATCGCGTTGAACGGCGGCCCGCAATTCAAGTTCACGCCCGCGATATCGTTTGTCGTGAACTGCCAGACACAGGATGAGATTGATGAGTATTGGGAGAAGCTCTGCGAAGGCGGAGAAGAAATTGAATGCGGCTGGCTGAAAGACAAATTTGGGGTCTCGTGGCAGATCGTTCCCAGCGTGCTCCGCCAATTCCTCCAGGACAAAGATCCGGCCAGATCACAAAGAGTTATCAATGCCATTTTGAAAATGAAAAAACTTGACATCACGGAATTGCAGGAGGCATACGATCGGCAGTAGCTGCCGGGCCTGATCGAATGTTCGGCGGCTTGACGCCCGAAAACTTCATTCAACGCATTTTTTACAAGGAGACATCGTGCAAGTACAACCCTATTTGTGCTTCAATGGCCGTAGCGATGAGGCAATCGAATTTTACAAGAGCGCGGTGGGCGCCAAAGTGAACATGCTCATGCGTTTCAACGAAAGCCCCGAACCGCCTCCGTCGGGCAAATTCCCGCCTGAAATCCTGGACAAGGTAATGCATGCCAGCCTGCGGATCGGGGATTCAACCGTGATGGTAACCGATGGCGGAGGCCAGTCGAAGGCCGGGTTCTCGGGCATTACTCTGACGCTGTCCGTATCCAACGATGCCGACGCCAAGCGATTGTTCAGAGCGCTCGCCGACGGCGGCAAGGTGGGCATGCCTCTGGCCAAGACTTTCTTTTCGTCAAGTTTTGGCATGCTTACGGACCGCTTCGGCGTTTCCTGGATGGTTCTCGTGCAGACTTGATCCGTCACGCGAACCTGCCGGCGACTAATTGCCCGCATGGACGGAATAAAACATCCCGTAGGGTCATGATTCTTGATGGACGCGGGATGCCAAGCGTTTTGCGGACGCGAACGGGGGGAT
>JBEKIV010000202.1:0-7572 GCA_050011595.1 Tepidisphaeraceae bacterium | reverse complement strand
ATTTTGCTGGTGATGGTGACGAGGGTTTATCTGCTGGGGGCGCTGGCGGATTTCAGTGGGGCGGACGAGCGGGGGCGAAAACTGATTGCGGTGCATGCGTTGCTGATGATGTCGGCCGTCCTGGCGGTTCTGGGGCTGAGTTGGATATTGATCTTTCGGATTGGACGGTATTTCTTTCCGCGGGGCGGGATGCGGGAGCCGAAGACGAAGTATACCGATGCGTGGACCGAGGCGGGAAAGCGGATGCGGCCGCCGGAGGAATGATTAGAGCACGTTGCAAGTCGGAACGCCCACGGCGCTGCCGTGGGTCTTTCTTCGCGAAAGTGTACATCGACCTGCAACCCGCTCTATTGCGACGGAATGATTATTCCGAGGGGGGATGTACGGGGGCGGGGTTGTGGATCGGCGGAGGGGAGTGGACGGGCTTGGCATGTCGGGGAGCGTTGACGCCGGGGATTATGCGCTGGCGATGATGGAAGACCCAGGGGAATTTTTCGTGGCCGGTGCGATAGGCCAGGCCGAGAAGCCAGGCGAAATAGTGCATCAGGAAGATGCCGACGATCAGCATCTCATAGGCCGCGCCAAGACTGGAAAACCAGGTCGTCGGCGCCGAGGGAGGCAGGGCGATCGGGCTGATGACAAATTTATATACGAACATCGCATGCCAGAGGGTGGCGAAGACGCCGAAGACATAAACCGCAATAGCGACGGCGTAGAGCAGCACCAGATAAGCGTAGCGGGGACCGATCTGGGCGATGGTACCGAGGAGGCGATCGGGCCGGAGGTTCAAAAGCGAGCCGCTGGTGACAATCGTCAGCACCACGGCGGGGAAGAAAACCAGGCCCAGCGAGTCCAGAGCAAGTGAGATGGGATATAAGCTGCGAACCGGCCAGTTTTCGGCGGCCCAAACGATCCATACGACCCTGCCGAGTCCGAAACAAATGATCCATGCCAGGAGAACGTGGGCACAGGGCAGCAAGACATCATCGGTGAAATTGAACTGGCGTAAGAAACGGGGCAACTCGTCGCGTTCCTCAACGCCGACCTCCTCGATCACGTTGGCGTAATGGGCGATCAGGCCGGTGCCGATCAGGAGGATGGCGAAGATCACCAGGACGGAAAACGACACCAAGATCAGAAACAAGTGGGTGAGCAACACGAAAAACATCACGGCCAGATTGATCGGAGTCAGGAGTTGGAGCAGGGGCCGGCAAAGAGAGAGCTTGGCGTTCGGGTCCGCCGTGCCATAATTGAGCGTGGTTTGTGCCAGGGGAATCTGAGAAGGATGCGGGGGGATGCTGTCGTCGGAGCGGATCTGGAGGGGGCGAAGCAGTTCGCCGGTTTCCGGATCGTATCTGGGCGCGGTGGGGAAATTCTCGAAATCGTCGATCGGCTCGTTGGTTCCCGCGGCGGCGATCTGCTCGGCGGTCTGCCGGAGATCGACCTCCAAGCCATTCTCGTCCACTTTCCGCCTGGAAAAAGCGCGGCGCATCTCCTCGAATTGTTCGGGGCTGCGGCCGGCGGGCGCGGCGTCGACGCGAAAGGTGCCGTCCTCCGATAATTGCGACAATTCATCCATCGACGGGATATCCACCAATAACTGGCAATTGGGGCACTGGACCTGTTTCCCGGCCATGTCGTCGGGAAATTCAAAGAGGTGTTTGCAGCGACAGGGGAACTGGATCATGGACTACCGCCGGCTTTCCATTATATACCCGTTTTTCGACCGCTTGCGGGCCATCTGTTAAGATGATCGGGCATAGATAAGACGATCCTACAGTCGGGGTCTTTCGTCGAAAAAGGATTCAAAATGCGATGGGTCATGGGTTGTCTGGCGATTTTGATGTTTGTCGGGACGATTCGCGCGCAGGACGTGAAAGGCGATGAACTGAAGAACATGCGTGCGGAGCTGAAGGCGGCGCAGGACCGCAAAGCGGAACTGTCCACCCGGGTGGCCGAGCTGGAAAAGCAGAATCAGGCGCAGGCGGCCCAGTTGGAGGAAATGAAGCGGCAGGCCGCGGGCGTCGCGGACCGGACGCTGTTTCTCAGCGCCCATTACGCGGCCTGGACGCAGTTCATCGCCGCGAACCCGGCCATCAAAATGCGCTGGGAGCTTTTCGAGCAGGCGGCGGCCTCGGCCGATGGGCCGCAGTCAGCGATCTTCATGGACCCGAATTGGCCGCTGTCGGTGAGGCAGTGATTTCCCCCTCTTTCGTTCAATGTTGAGCGTTGAGTGTTGAGTGTTGAGCGTTGCATTAATTTCGAATGGAATGCAACGCTCAACACTCAACGCTCAACATTGAAGTACAGAAAGCCGTAAAGGCCTTACTGCCCGACCTCGATGCGGACGTATTTCTCGATGGTGACGCCCTTGGCCTTGAGGTAGTTGGCCACCGAGCCTTTGAATACTTCGGGATTGATGTACTCCTGATCGAGCAGAACTCGCTCGGCGTAAAAGCTGTTGAGCTTTCCCAGGGCGATCTTCTCGGCGATCTCCTGGGGCTTGCCGGTGGCCTTGGCCTGCTCGACGGCGATCTCCTTTTCCCTGGCGACGATTTCGGGGGATACGTCCTGACGGCCGAGGGCGATCGGGCGGGCGGCGACGATTTGGACGCCCAGGTCGCGAAAGACCGTGTCATCCGCCTTGCCCGTAACCGCGACGAGTACGGCGCTCTTGCCCTTGCCGGCGACGCTGTAGACGTAGCTGCCGACAGTGCCCGCGACGGTCGAAAGCGTCGCGGACCGGCCAATCATGACGTTCTCGCCGGTCTGCTGGGAGACGGTGACCAGTTGTTCCTTGATGGCGGGATCGTCGGCAAGTTTCAGGGCGGGATTGGCCAGGAGCTTTTCGGCGGCGACGGCGGCGATTTTTGCGACGGGTTCGCTCTTGGCCGTGAAATCCGTGTTGCAGTTGATCTCGATGATGGCCCCTCGTTTGCAGTCCGGGGAGACGGCGACGGCGACGCGGCCCTCGGTGGCGGCGCGTTGGGTGATGGACGTTTTGACTCCCTTTTTGCGAAAATAGTCGATGGCCTTCTGGACGTCGCCGGCCGTTTCCGACAGGGCTTTCTTGCACTCCATCATTCCCAGCCCGGTTTTGCTGCGAAGTTCGTTGACAAGTTTGGCGGTGATTTCAGGCATAATGATTAATGACTAATGACAAATGACCAATGACCGATGACATACTACGCTGGCTGGACTGCGGGGATGATCTCCACGGTCGGGGGGGGTTGTTCGACGGGTGGGGCATCGGCGGGCGCTTCATCGGCGCGGAAGGCGGTGCGGGTGCTTCGGCGCCGGGGTTGCTGCGGCTCCTCGCCCTTGGTCTCGCCGCGCCCCGTCTTGCCGTCGATAACGGCGTCGGCCAAATCTTTGAGAATCATCTCGATGGCCCGCATGGCGTCGTCGTTGCCGGGGATCGGGAGGTCGATCAGGTCGGGATCGCTGTCGGTGTCGATGAGGGCGACGGATTTGACGCCGAGCTTGCGTGCTTCCTTGACGGCAATGTGCTCGCGGCGGGTATCGACGATGAACATGACGCCGGGCATGCGATCCATGCGGCGAATGCCTTCGAGATTCGCTTTGATTTTGTCGCGTTCGCGCGCCAGGGTGGATTTCATTTTCTTGGAATAGGTGTCGATGGCAGGCTTGCCGTTGGGGCCGGTCTCCCAGAGTTTTTCCAACTCTTCGAGGCGGAGGAGGCGAGCGCGGATGGTGCGGAAATTGGTCAACGTGCCGCCGAGCCAGCGCTCCGAGACGTAGTGCATACCGCAGCGTTTGGCTTCTTCCTCAATGGCGTGGCGGGCCTGGCGCTTGGTTCCGACGAACAGGACGTCGCGGCCGGCGGCGACGGTTTGCTGGATCAGCTTCCTGGCTCGCAGCAGTCCCTTGAGGGTCTCGCGAACGTCGATGATGTGAATCATGTTTCGCTTGCCGTGGATGTACGGCGCCATTTTCGGATTCCATCGCGAGACGCGATGTCCGAAATGGACGCCGGCGTCCACGAGGGCTTTGATGGTTTCCGCCTGAGATTGTGGCATCAGCAACTCCAAAACAATCGGCCATCCGATTGGGACGGGCCGGCAGCCCTTGCCGCGATTGGATGGCCAAGACATCCACCGCCGCCCTGGGGCTTGTGGTAAAAAAGAAGTTTTAACCAGACCCGGGGACGCGCACCTACCCACGTTCGGGGGGGGCCACCACGGGCGGCTCCTGGCGAGCCAAGTCAAGCACGTTAGCCCGATTGCGCCTTTTTTGCAAGACACGGTTAATTCATTTTTGGCGGAAGGTGTGCCGGAATTTCCGCGAGAACATAAATTGAACCGCCTGGACGCCAAGGTTAATTGGTCATTTGTCATTGGTCATTTGTCATTTGCAAGACCATTCAGAATCGGCGATACCAATGACCAATGACAAGTGACAAATGACCCTGACTTTGGCGTCTTGGCGTCCTGGCGGTTCAATTGTCTTTGCTCCCGGAAGAGTTGGCCGACCCTTTGTCGGAATTGGAAGTGCCAATCCCAGCCCCAGGCGGCTAGAATTGGCCCAGCTTTTTGATTGGAAAAGAGGCCCATGGCACATCAGGATGCCGAATTATCAGACGTCGTGGTGGTGCTGGTGGATGAACCGGGCATGACCACCCAGGATGCGGCGAACAAACTGCGGGACCTCGGTCTGGCGGTTTCGGACATCGATGAAGACGACGATGTCGTACAAGGCACCATCGAAACCGCCAAGATCACGTTGCTTGAGCAATTGGAGTTCGTGAAACACGTCCGCAGCGTGTTCAACTACATGGCGGACTATCCCCCCGGCGATCCCCGCAATCTCGACAGGGACAACGACGATCTCGATTCGGAAGCGGACGACGCCGGGGCTTAATCAGCAAAAAAACCGCTGAAAAAGCGCCGGCGCCGCCGAATCAACCGTCAATCGGGATCAACGCCAATGGCCGCGGACATAGACGTATCCGTGAGGTCCACGCACCCATCCGTCGCGGACCCAAACCCCGCGGCCGTATGGGTGGCGGCCCCAATAGCCGTGACGCCAGACGTAGCGCCCGCCGTCCCACCACCAGAACCCGCCTACCCAGACAAATGTCGGATCGGGCGAGGGCGGCGGCGCCTCATACACATCCGGGGGCGGAGCCTCCTGTACGACCACGTCGCCGGGGGCGGGCGCGGGCGCAGCGGGCGGCGGCGGGGCCGGAGAAACCGTCACGGTCGGGGGCGGAGCTTCCTCGCGAATGACGCATCCGCTTAGGCCACCCATCCCCAATACCGCCGCGACCGAGGAGATCAACAGCGACTTGTTCAATGTTCGATTCATACAAACCTCCAAGAAAATAGTGTTACCCGCCATCGAATCGTTAGCTCCAATATCGGCCTTTGCCACCGATCTGAACTAACCGCCAAGCAACAACACCATTCCGAACGTCCCGGAAGGGCAGTTATTGTGAAATGATCGCATCTATTGATCCATAAAGTAGTTACATTGGCTCATTTTTGACGGTCTCATCAAAGATTTTGAGGAGCTTGGATTTGTCGAAAATCATCTCCTGGCGTGTAAGTCCGACAATGTCGTAGACGTGGGTGAGTTCGATGGCGTCGACGGGGCAGGCCTCTTCGCACATTCCGCAATAGATGCAGCGAAGCTCGTCGATGTCGAACTTGGCGGGATATTTCTCGCGGTCGGGCCAGGGGCTTTCGGCGGCCTCGATGTGAATGCAGTGGGCCGGGCAGGCGGTGGAACACATAAAACAGGCGACGCATTTGACGCGGCCTTCCTCGTCCTTGTTGAGCCGATGAACGCCGCGATAGCTTTTCAGCAGCATTCCGCCCTTTTCAACAGGCAGATCCTCGCGGCGTTCCTCGGGATACTGAAGGACGCGGTGCTTGTCGCGAACCACGACGTTGAACATGTGCTTCATGGTGGTGCCCAGGCCGAGGAGGACCTGCGGCAGGTAAAACTGGTCGGCCCGCGACAGCTTGGGTTCTTCCAAAACGATGACATCCGAATCTTTCATGGTTTCTCAATTCGCAAGAGCGGCCCAGTTAGCCCCCGTTGGGCAAGGGTGTTTGGGTATAACGGCTTCCGATCACGGTCAATCGCCGGTTGGTCGCAGGCGCCGGGGGAATCATGGAGCTGACGAGCAGGATCAACACTGCGGTGAATACGTTGAAGACAAGCAACGTCAAGGCCGCGGTTCCGCCCAGGCCGTTGTACGTGTTGCCATGAAAGGCGAAGACGACGAAGGCGGTCATCATGAGCAGGCCAAGGGAAATCGGAATCAGTCCGCGCCAGGCCAGCATCATCAACTGATCGAAGCGGAATCGTGGCAGGGTCCAGCGCACCCACATGAAGAGGAAGATAATCAGGCCGGTCTTGGCGAAAAAGACGACGGCGCGAAGGATGCAAACGATGAGGCTGGTGGTGACGGCGGGGTGAAGGGCGTCGGGACCACGAAGGCCGGGGAAATCCCATCCGCCGAAAAACAGGGCGACGCAGATGGCGCTGGTGGTGATCATGCCGGCATATTCGCCCAGGAAAAACAGGGCGAATCGCATGGCGCTGTATTCGGTGTGATATCCGCCGACCAGTTCCTGCTCGGCCTCGGCCAGATCGAAAGGAGCCCGGTTGGCCTCGGCGTGAATGCAGACGAGGAACATGATAAACGCCAAGGGCTGAGAGAAGACGTTCCAGGCGGGGATGATGACGGCCCAGTTATGGCATTGTTTTTCGACGAGCTGGCCCAAATCGAGGGTGCCGAACAAGACAATGACGCACAGGACGGCCAAGCCCAAGGGGATTTCATAAGAAATCATGTTGGCGGTGGCGCGCAATCCGCCGAGGAAGGAATATTTGTTGTTGCTGGCCCAGCCGCCGATGACCACGCCATAAACCGCCAGGGACAGGACGGCCAGGATGTAGAGAACGCCGATGTTCAGGTTGGCGATTTGGAAAGGATATTGATAGGTGACGCGGTATTGACCGTCGCCGAGGGGGATGGGTTGGCCGACGATCTCATCGCCTTGGGCCAATTGCCGGCGGGCCTGGTCATGAACGTTGGCCGTGCCGGCGGGGATTGAGATGATTCGATCGGTTTGCCGGGTGCCGCCCCAGGGCAAGACGGCGATGCTGATGACGATGACCAGGACCATGAAGCCGGGGGCGACGGTGAAGAGGATTTTGTCGACGCCGGCCGGGCGGTAATCTTCCTTGAGGATGAATTTAAGTCCATCGGCCAGCGGCTGGCCGAGGCCGTGCATTTTCCAATTCTTGATGATGGGGAGAATGCCGAAGCCGAGGCCGACGCGATTGGGGCCGACGCGATCCTGCACCCAACTGGCGACTTTGCGCTCCAGAAGAATGAGGTAGGCGACGGTCAACATGACCGTGCCATGGGCGACAAGGGCAATCAGCACCCACGGGGGGATGTTGGCGGTCCACCAGTCAATCGCGTGTTGAATCATGTTCATCGCATTTTGGCTCAAACGATCATAACTCGGCAAATTCCATCGTCGGCAACTCGACGCGGTCGATCGGCAAGGTCACGGAAGCAAACGGCTCGCC
>JBEKIV010000201.1:0-7574 GCA_050011595.1 Tepidisphaeraceae bacterium | reverse complement strand
ATCTCCGTGGCCGAAGGCCAAAATCAAACCCGAAACACCGCCCCCATCCTTCTTCCCAGCAGTTGATTCGCCGCCAGCAGCGTGACCGTCAGCAGCAGCATCGTCCAGACGCCAAGCGCGCTGGCGATGTACAACCCGTCGCCGAGGCGTTGGGACAATTCCAGGATCGCCCGGGTGATGGGGAAATACGCCGCCTTCTGGGCCAGGATGATCGAATCGCTCACTTCCAGGAGGGCAAACGCGAAGGCCAGGAGCGCCCCGGCGATCAGGTTGGCCAGGATCAGCGGCAGGGTGATCCGCCGCAGGACGGTGGCGCGGGATGCGCCGAGGTTGGCCGCGGCCAGTTCCAGATCGACCGGGGTTTGCTGCAACCCCGCGACCGTCGAGCGCACGATGTACGGCAATCTCCTGGCCGCATAAGCGATCACCAGAAACACCACCGGCATTTCCTGGACGTTGAGCCAGATGGGAAGTTTCTCGCCGAATTTCTGTTTCAGCGTGACGCTGATGGCCAGGTATCCGAACGCCAGAACCAGCCCCGGCACGGCCAGCGGGAGCATGGCCAGGGCGTCGATGACGGTGCGATCCGGCAATCGGCTGCGCACCGCGATGATGCCCACGCCAAGCCCGACCACCAGTGCCACCGCCGTGGCCAGGGAAGCATAGATCGCCGAATTGGCCACGGACGGCATCGCCAGATCGTCCGTCAACGCCGCCAGGTAATGAGACGACGTGAACTGTTGCGGCAGGATCGAGCGATACCACCCCCCGGTCGCGCTGAGGCTGGTGAGGACCACCGAAAGATGCGGCAGCAGCGCCAGCGCCAGCACCAGGACAAACGGCAAACACGCCAGAATCGCCCGCAGTCCCCGCAATCGTTTGGCCGTCTGGGCCACCGACGCCTTGGTCGCCGCCGTTTCGTACGATCGCCCCAGCAGCACTTTTCCAACCAGGTACAACCCCACCGCCACCCCCAGCGTGACGACCACCAGCGCGAACGGCAGCGGATTGTCCGCCACGTCCGTCACCTGCTCGAAGATCTGCACCGGCGTGATGGTGTTGAATCCGAACATCAGCGGCGTGCCAAGCTCGGTGAAGCTCCAGATCAGCGTGAGCGTGCAACCGGCGAATATGCCCGGCCGAATCAGCGGCAGCGTGATCCGCCGGAAGACGGTGAATCGGCTGGCCCCCAGATTGGCCGCGGCCTGCTCCATCGTCGGATCGACGCTGGCCAGCGACGCCTGGAGATTCAGCAGCAGCACGGGATACAAATGCAACACTTCGACGACAATGATCCCCAGGGCGCGGTATCGCCCCAGCCAGTCGAAGCCCGCGCCCTGCCCGTAGCCCGCCAGCACGCTGAGTGGTCCGAGCCGGCCCAGGATCAGCCGAATCCCGATCGCCCCCACGAACGGCGGCAGCACCAGCGGCGCCAGCATCAATCCGCCCAGCAATCCCCGCAGGGGAAATTCATACCGAACGCTCAGGATCGCCAGCGGCATCGAGATCAGCAGACTCAAAACCGTCACCACTGCCGCGATCGCGATCGCGTTGAGCAATCCGCGGACAAGCTCCGGATCGCTGAAAATCAGCCCGACGTATTGCCACGTGAAATGCCCGCTTCGCGTCACGAACCCGCGGACGAGGATGCGATAGATCGGCCAAAGAAAAAAGAGCCAGAAGAAAACATAAAGTCCGACGGAAATCAGCCGGTGCCGCGCGCGATCTGTCAACCGTGGCATGACGTCATCCCCCCTCCGCTTCTTCGGCAACGCGATGATAGTGCTGCGCGAATTGCCGCGCCCACTTCAGCCGTTGCCGGGCCTTCCACACGTCCGGGTCCTGCGACGGGTCCGCCGCGATCTTCCTGCCTTGGTCAATCTCATGGGTCACATCCGCTCGGCTGACGGGAATGTCCGAAAGCTCGGCGAGCAATTGGGCCCGGCGCTTTGGATCGGGAACCCGGAGGATTCGCCGGCAGGCGTCCTGAAGATCGTCGCGCACGTCGATCCACGCGGCGGCCCAGATCTGCGGGAGCTGCGAAAACGTCCCCAGCCATTGCTCTCGCTGATTGAATCCGCTGGCGCTTTCGAAATAGTTCAAATCATCCGCCCATCCGGCGCGATCGGCATAAACGCTGCGGCGAATGGGCGAGCGGCGAAGCGCCAGCACGCGCGGGCCGCCCCGCTCGCCCGGCTTCAGAATCCACAGCCTTTGCCCCTGGGGGCTGAGCAGAAACTCGATGAAATGATCGGCCAACATGAGTTGCCGGCCATGCGTTCCGTAGAGAATGGCGATGGGGTCGGGGGTAATGGCGGTGGCTCCCCGCGGCGCGATGAAGGTTTCCCGATCCGCTCCCACGGTCTGCTCGGTCACCCGGCCGTAGAAGTCGATCGCCATCCCCGCCGCCGCGTCGCCCCCGGCAACGTCGTTCGGCGGCTGCGCCGACGAATCGCTGAAGTATCGCGCGTTCGCCGCGATCAGAACCAACTGGCGCATCCCCCGCTTCCATCCCTCATCCAGCGCCGCCTGATATTGCGGCGAGGATTTCAATTGCGCCGGCGGCTTTCCCGCATTGGCGGGACGAGAGAGAAATTCCGTTTCCGCGTCGGCCATGGCGCGCTGAATGACGATCATGTACGCCACGCCGGCCGATCCGCTGTGCGTGGGGTCGGCCAGCGACAGGCTGGCGAAAAGCCGCGGGTCCGCAAGATCGCTCCACGTGCGCGGGGGCGACAGCTTCAGCGCGCGATACAAGTCGGGGTTGTAAATGATCCCGAAACTGCTCAGGCAAACCCCCACCCATCGCGGGGGGAGGAGATGGCCGGATTTGTCCCGCTCCTGATCGTACAGATTCACCCCCGCCAGCGCCGGCCGCGGAAAGACCTCGGCCAGCAACCGCGCATCCAAATCCAGCGGATGCAGAATGCCCAGCGGTTTCAGCTTGGAATTGAATTCGTAATCCCCGCCGCCCCAGACCATGTCGATGCCGGTGTCCACCTGATCCTCCGGCGGAAGCGCTCCGCCGTGGGCATCGCGGATGGCGCGATAAATGGTGTCCAACTCCCGGCGAATATCGCTGGTGCCGCCCGGCGTGCGAAACTCCAGTTCGACCGGCTGCCCGTATTTTTCCCTGTGCCAGTCCGCGAACGCCCAGCGGAATTCATTGCGGATTTCCTGGCCGTGCGGCGTGATGATCACCAGCCGCAGCCCGCTCGACTCGTCCCCTCCAACCGACGCGTGCTTCATCGCGTGTACCGCCAGCGGAGCAACCAGCAATACGACAAACACCAGGATGAGTCCGTATCGGCGCATCAAAGACTATTCCGGAAGGACCACGCAATCCCCCGCGTCGATCTCGAGCACCACCTCACCCAACCCATCCGGCATCGGCCCGGAACGGCTTGCCTTCAGCCGATGACCGTCAATTTCCACCCAATGCTCCGAAACCTCACCGAGGAAGATGGTTTCAATCACCTTCCCGGCCAGATGATTTGCCGCCGGCGATCCGGCGGCGTCGCCGTTCAAGATGCGAATCCGCTCCGGACGAATGCTCACCACCACGTCCCGCCGATCCTTCCCCACGTTGCCCGCGGCCTTCATCGTCCCCAATTCCGTGCGCACGCTCACGCCATCGGGAAAAACCGCCTCGATGGTTCCATTCAGCAGATTCGTCTGGCCGACGAAATCGGCGACGAAGGCGCTGTTCGGATGGTAATAAAGCTCGGCCGGCGAGCCGATCTGAACGATCCGGCCGTCTTTCAGCAACACGATCCGATCGGCGATCGACAGCGCCTCCTTCTGATCGTGGGTGACGTAGATCGTGGTGTATCCGGCCGATTTGCAAATCCGGCGGATTTCACCGCGCATCTCCAGGCGGAGCTTGGCGTCGAGATTTGAAAGCGGCTCGTCCAGCAACAGACATTTGGGCGCCACCACCAGAGCGCGGGCCAGCGCCGCGCGCTGTTGCTGCCCGCCGGACAGCGCGTTGGGCTTCCGGTCCGCGTAGGCGTCGAGCTGCACCAACCGCAGCGCCTCGGCGACGCGGGCCGACTGCCCATCCGCCCCGCCGCCCCGCACGCTCAGCCCGAACCCCACGTTTTGCCGCACCGTCATGTGCGGCCACAGGGCGTAGTTCTGAAAACACATCACGGCATTTCGCTGCTGCGTCCCCAGCCGGGTCACGTCGCTGCCGTCGAACAGGATGCTCCCACCGCTCGGCTCCAGCAATCCCGCGATGATCCGCAAAAGAGTGCTCTTGCCGCATCCGCTGGGACCCAGCAGAAACAGCAACTCGCCCGGCGCGATCCGAAGATTGACTTCCTGAAGCGCCACCGTCGAGCCGAAACGCTTGCCGATGTTCCGTAGCTCAATCGAAGTCATGGTCGATGGAGGATTGTAATCGGAATTTTTGCGGATAAGGCAATCGTTTGTGCGATTTACATCTCTTCCAGGTTCTTAACGATCTGGCTGCCATCCTGAAGCTTGGAAAAATCCGGCGGCACTTCCGGAGGCAAAATCGCCGATTGTCTCGCCTGGCGATGAAACCGCCGCGCCAGGCGAAGGAAATATAGCCCCACAACCATCAGCGCCGCCGCGCTCAACATAAACAGCCCGCAAACCAGAATTCCCCGGAAGCTGGCCGGCGTCGGCCAGCGGCGAACGCCCTCGAACGCGCATTGCGCCGCCCCGACGACGCAGCCGCCCAGCGCGATCACGCAATACGACCGCGATCGGATCGCCGCACGCCGCAACGCCGCCATCTGCCGAATGCGCGTGGAATTGAGATGATCGTCGCTGGACATGGTTGGTAAATCCGAAATCCGAAATCCGAATGACGAATCAAATCCGAATGACGAATTCCGAATGGTTCTTCATTGGTCATTCGGATTTCGGGCTTGATTCGTCATTCGGATTTCGGATTTCGGATTTCGAGTTTCACAATCCCATCGCTTTCGCCATCGTAGCCCCAATCGTCGCCGGGCTATCGGCCACGGCGATCCCGGCGGATTTGAGCGCCGCGATCTTCGATTCCGCCGTGCCTTCGCCGCCGCTGATGATCGCGCCCGCGTGGCCCATCCGGCGCCCGGGCGGGGCCGTCCGCCCCGCGATGAACGCCACCACCGGCTTGGTCACGTTCCGCTTCACAAACGCGGCCGCCGCTTCCTCGTCCGTCCCGCCGATCTCCCCAATTATGACGATCCCATCCGTCTGGGAGTCCTTGGCGAACAAATCGAGAAGCTCGATGAAATTTACACCCTTGACCGGATCGCCCCCGATGCCGACGCCCGTGGTCTGCCCGATCCCGCGCGTGCTGCATTGCCACACCGCCTCATAGGTCAGCGTGCCGCTCCGGCTGATGATCCCCACCTTCTTGCCGCTCCTGGCGTCCTTCGGCGCGGTGTGGATATAGCCGGGCATGATGCCGATCTTGCATTCCCCCGCCGTGATAATCCCGGGACAGTTCGGACCGATGAGACAACTTTTCGGCTTGTCCTTCAAAAACGCCTTCACCGCGATCATGTCCAGCACGGGAATTCCCTCGGTGATGGCCACGATGACCGCGATCCCCGCATCCGCCGCCTCCATGATCGCATCCGCCGCGAACGGCGGCGGAACAAAAATCATCGTCGCATCCGCCCCCGTCGCATTCACGGCCTGCCGAACCGTGTCGAACACCGGCAACCCATTCGCATCCTTCGCCCCCCCCTTGCCGGGAGTGACGCCGCCGACCATTTTCGTTCCGTAATCCAGGCATCCCTTGGTATGGAACGCCCCAGCCGACCCGGTGATCCCCTGACAAATGACCCGTGTTTTGGCGTTGACCAGAATGCTCATGCGAAATTGTTCCTACTAAGAACTTGTTTCAAATCCGCTTGAGCTTCCCGGAACGCCCACGGCGCCGCCGTGGGGGTTTGTCCAGCGCCAGGTGGGTCTGAAACAGCGTCTAAACCGACGACAGAGGTTATAGCGGATAAAGTCGGTTTGCAAAAATGCGGAGGCGACGGAGGTGCCCCGTCGCTCCGATGTGACGGGCTGAGATTAAAGTTTTTGCTGAAATTGCCACGAAAACTCTGGTTGCCCTCATGTATATACCTACGCTATACTCACCCCATGCCAAGTCCAGTTCGATTCGCCGAACTCAGGAAATATTTGGAACAGCATGGCTGGACGCTGGCGCGTGTGAACGGTTCGCATCACACTTTTACGAAGCCGGGGGAGCACCGACCCATCATCATCCCCGTGCATCGAGGAAAGGCCGATTTTATATATGTCAAACAAGCACAAAAACGTTTTGAATGACCGACCATTCGACAAGAAGATTCTGTCCAAAGCCAGGCGCGCGGTGGATGAATATCGTTTCGCCTTCTGGCGCGAGGAAGGTCGGTACGTGGGCCAGTGCGTGGAGATGGACACTTTGGGAACCGGGGACACCGTCGAGCAGTGCATCGCCGAGGCAAGAGCGCTGGCTGTCACCGGGGTCGCTTTCATGCTGGAATCTGGAAAGAGACCCCCCTTGCCGTCCAGGACCCAGCCGCGCAATGTCCAGGTTAACATTCGATTGTCGCCCGACGAAAAGAGAGCGATTGAAGAAGCCGCCAGCAAAGGCGGCTTCCGAGGAATCTCCGACTACCTGCGAATTCGCGGGCTGGCGATCGCCTGACCCGTTGGTTTACCCCGCTATGCCGTTCGCCTTGTGCGGGCGAGCATTTCCCCGTCAATTTTCACGCCCTCACGTTGTGCTCGCGCCTGCAAGTTGCGGATCGCGGCGGCCATTGAGGCACTTGGCCGCATCGTCCCGCGCTCCCAGCGGCTGACGGTCATCTTCGTCACGCCTAATCTACCCCCAAACTGTTCCTGAGTCAGGCCCATCGCTTCCCGAAGGCTCACAATGAAGCCCGGCGTAATCTTCTCCGGAATTGTGAACGCCGCCCGCAGGCGATCCAGCGCTCGCACGGCCGGCGGGAGCAATAGCGGCTGACCGGATCGATCGGGCTTCAGCCACGCTGCGCGGAGCAGAATCGCGAGCATCCCGGACTTGCCGAAGGGCACCACGTAGGGGAGGTCCATGCCCGCCTTCCAAACCGTCAGAGTTTTGGTTGCCATCTCAGTCCTCCCAGTAAAGCGTAATGAATTCCGTCTCGGTCTCGTCGGTCTCGACCGCACAAACAATCTCAATGTCGCCGCCGAATGCTGCCTCGCCACAGATGATCCACTTTGGCCGGTCGTACTCGTCCATCCCTTGTGACCTGACGTCCTCCGGATCGTCAATAACCGCCTTCACGTCCGGCCAAAACAAGCCGCGCAGCTCCATTCGTCGGGAAAAATGAACCGTCAGCGCATAGCGGTCGGCTTCGATGCACTCACGGATCGCAATCATCGCGCGGCGAGCCTCGGCGGTCATTTATACCAAGTATACGCGCATGTAGGCGCATTGGCAAGCGTGGGCGATGACGCGACTACCTGTTTTGAATCGGCCCTATGGGGATCGGGCTGTGGTTACCGAGTGAATTTGCTCTTGGAACCATTCCATCAGCCGGTAATAGGCGAATTTTATTTTCCGCCGACCTGGA
>JBEKIV010000200.1:0-7620 GCA_050011595.1 Tepidisphaeraceae bacterium | reverse complement strand
AACTTTGGCGTGAACAGCGGCGTTTGCAGCACGCTGTACAACCCCACGAAGGCCGGTGGAAACATCGCCGCCACCAGAAGTCCGATCGCCTCTCTCCGGCGTGCGCCCTTCTGGACAACAATTGACAGAAACGCCGATGCGATCAGCAGACATCCCACGATGAAAATCGGACGTGTGGTGTCCCCGATGGGGAGGTGAACTTGATCCAGCAGGTGCGCCCACGACCAGTAATGCTGCACGCCCAGCATCGCCACGATTGCCTTCAGGAAGTTGCCGCGCTTCAGTGGGTCCACCCAAAACGCGTGCTGAATCATGTCCAACTGGGCCGGTAAACCGCCGATGGCCCAGGGGAGATAAATCACCGCCGCGACGCCCGTGACCAGCGCGATCTCGGCGATTCGCCGCCGCATCGAATGCTCCGACGGCAGCACCAGCCACGCCAGCAGCAACCCCATCGCGTACGGGGCCATCATGTTGTGGGTGTACATCTCCGTGGCGATCAGCAGAGTCAGCGGAATCAGCCAGCGTCGATGCCCGGCCGCCAGATGCCGCTGGAGCCAATCAAACGCCGCCACGCCAAGGAGCCCCATCAGCGCGTAGGCCCGCGCCTCCCGCGCAAACCACGTTTGCAAGAACGACAAGCTCATCAGCCACATGGCGGCGGCCACCGCGGCGGGATTTCGCAGCATCCGTCGCGCAATTCCAAACGCCACCAGCAGCGTCAGGATGCTGCACACCGTCGACAGCGACCGAAGGGCGATTTCCGACCGGCCGAACACTTCGGTCCAGCCGTGCAGCAGCAGGTAATACAGCGGTGGGGCGGTATCCGCCAGGATCAGCCGGATGATCTCGCCAGGCGAATGCGAAACAATCCAAGCCGTGTACCCCTCGTCAAACCAGAGGCTTTCCCGCCCAAGATGACCGATGCGAAAACAAACTCCAACGGCCACGCCCAGACAGGCCAGCGCCCACCAACACCGCCTGGTCCTGGGGGAAAGTGGGCCGATCATCGAGGTTGTCGCCGTCGAATGCACCGATACAAAATACGGGAAAATGACGAAAAGCGGTAATTCGCCCCGGATGCAAAACCTTCGCCTTAATTCTCACTTGACGTTCCGGTCCGGAAATATCGCAAGAAAGCCCGGGCTTGCCTGATCCAGCAGATGCTCCATTTGCACCTGCAGGTCGCGATAGCCGGATAGGACTGTTCGCCCGAATTCAGTCAACTGAGTTCCGCCGCCGCGTTTGCCGCCGATGGCGGTTTTCACCAGCGGCCGCGGCCAATGCCGGTTCATGGCATCGATCAGCATCCATGCCCGCCGATAGCTGAAGCGCAATCGCCTGGCCGCTTCCGACAGCGAGCCGCAAGCGGCGATCTGCTCCAGCAGATCGGCGCCGGCCTCGGTGAACGCCGCGGTGCGCGCGATTTCCACCCACAATCTTCCTCGCAGGACCGGCCCGCCATGAACCGCCCGCCCGCCGACCGATTTCCCATGCTGTTTCTTCACGCGAGCCACTGAATTACTCGTCCGGATCGGCCGAGATGATGACTTCCGTCGCCTTGATGACGGCCACGGCCGGCTTGCCTTTCTTCAACCTCAGCCGCTTTGCCGACGAAACGCTGATCAGCGAGACGATCTGGTGTCCGCCGCCGATGTCGATGACCACCTCCGCCATCACCGCGCCGAGCTTGAGGGACGTCACTTTGCCGGGAAATTGATTGCGCGCGCTCAGAGCCATGGTTTCTCCTATGAAGCTGTAAAATAAGCCTGCAACGGCTTCACGCCCCATCCGCCGCATTGAATCGCCTTGATCGCCCGCGCCGCCGCGCTGGCGCCCGTGATCGTCGTGACGATCGGAACCCTGTTCAATACCGCCATCGCCCGAATCTGCCCCTCGTCCGTCGCCGGTCCTTTCTTCGTCGGGGTGTTGATTATGAGCTGGACCTGCCCGTTCTTGATGTAATCCGCGATGTTCGGGCGCCCCTCGGCCAGCTTGCTGATCCGCGTCGCGGGAATGCCGCCGCGGCCCAGCGCTTCGCGCGTCCCGCCCGTGGCCAGGATCTGAAAACCCATCTCGCTGAACGCCCTTGCAATCGGCACGATCACCTCCTTGTCCTCGTTCCGCACCGAGACGTACACGTTGCCCGACACCGGCAGCACCGTTCCGGCCGCGATCTGGCTCTTGGCAAACGCGTGCGGGAAATCCGCGTCGATCCCCATCACCTCGCCCGTGGATCGCATCTCCGGACCCAGAATAATGTCCACGCCGGGGAATTTGCTGAAGGGGAAAACCACTTCCTTCACGCTGACGTGCTTCGGCGGAGTCGGTTCGGTCATGTCAAGCTCCGCCAGCGATTTGCCCGCCATCACCTTGGCGGCGATCTTGGCAAACGGCTGCCCCTGGGCCTTGGAGACGAAGGGCACCGTTCGGCTGGCGCGCGGGTTGACTTCGATCACGTAAATCTCGTCGTTCTTGATCGCATACTGCACGTTCATCAGCCCTCGCACTCGTAGCGCCTTGGCCAGCTCGCGCGTCTGCCGCTTTAGCTCGGCGACGATCTCCTTCGAAAGCGAGTAGGGCGGCAGCGAACAGGCCGAATCGCCGCTATGAATCCCGGCTTCCTCGATGTGCTCCATGACCCCGATGATCATTGCCTGGCCGGATTCCGATTTCCCCGCCGGATCGAAATCCGCCACGCAATCGACGTCCACTTCCGTGGCCGCGTCGAGGAATTTATCGATCAGGATCGGCGCGTTGGCGATGGTGGAAGCCTCGACGGCATGGGCCATGTAGAAATTCAATTGGGTTTCATCGGAGACGATTTCCATTGCCCGCCCGCCCAGGACGAAACTGGGCCGGACAAGCACGGGATATCCGATGCGATTGGCGATCTCGCGCGCCTCAGCCACCGATCGCGCGATGCCGTTGACGGGCTGCTTGAGATTCAATTTTTGCAGAAGTGCTCGGAACTGCTCGCGATCCCCGGCCTCATCGAGCGATTCGACGGTGGTGCCGAGAATCGGCACGCCCGCATCTTTCAATCCCCGAGCGAGATTCAACGGCGTCTGCCCGCCGAATTGGACGATGACGCCGAGGACCAGACCGCCCGGCTGCGCGAACGACCGGCCATTCAACCGCTCGCAAATATTCAAAATGTCCTCATGCGTCAGCGGCTCGAAAAACAGCAGATCGCTGGTGTCATAATCGGTGCTGACGGTTTCCGGATTGGAGTTAATCATGACCGATTCCAATCCCAACTCCTTCATTGCAAATGCAGCTTGGACGCAGCAATAGTCGAATTCGATGCCCTGCCCGATTCGGTTGGGCCCGCCACCGATGATGATCACTTTGGGCTTGTCGGTAAGCCGGATTTCGTCCTCGGCGGCGGTGGGGGCTATCCATTCAGGGGGAGCCTGAGCAAGCGAAATGTCATCGGCTGCCGTCCCAAGCACTGACTTGAACTGCCGAAGAACTTGGACGGCTTGGCGCATGGCCGTTTTGGTGGGTTCGACCCCCGGCGAGTTGAACGGCCGTTCATAGGTCGAATAGTAGTAGGGCGTCGATGCCTCGAATTCGGCGGCGCACGTATCGACAAGTTTATAGACGGGAATGACGCCAATATTTCGCCGGAAATCCCGGACTTCGTTCGCGGACATCCCCGAAATGCGACCGAGTTGGACGTCGCTATAACCCCACTCCTTAGCCTGCTGCGTCAATGCAAAATAGTCCATGCTCGGCAGGTCTTCAGTCGCTGCCAACTCCAGTTGGGTTTCGAATTCCACCAGTTCCTTCATTTGTGCCAAAAACCACCGATCGATCTTCGTCAACTCATAAATCCGATCGATGCTCCAACCCATCTTCATCGCATAGCGGATGTAATACAGCCGGCCCTGGCTGGGGATGGCTAATTTTCGCCGCAGCTTTTCCTCGGGGATGGGCCATTCTTGATCGAGGCTTTCGCCCTGAGTGGTTTTGTCGGAGGTGTCGGCGCCGTTGCCCAGGGAGCGAGCACCCTGGGCTTTGGCGGGGTTGCGTTGGGCGTTCAGCCATTTGTCATACTGATCCAATCCGAATCCAAACCGCTTGACCTCCATGCTGCGGATGCCTTTTTGCAACGCCTCCTTGAACGTCCGCCCGATGGCCATCGCTTCGCCGACGCTTTTCATCTGCGTCGTCAGCGTCTCATCGGCATCGGGGAATTTCTCAAACGTCCAGCGGGGAATTTTGATCACGCAATAGTCGATCGTCGGCTCGAAACAGGCGCTGGTGTAATATTCCCATCTCCCATCCGCGGCCTTCTTGCTTGTAATGTAATTCGGTAACTCGTCCAGCGTGTATCCCACCGCCAGCTTCGCGGCCAGTTTGGCGATCGGATACCCCGTGGCCTTGGAAGCCAATGCCGACGATCGCGACACGCGCGGATTCATCTCCACCACGATCATCTCGCCGTTCTCGGGATTCACGGCGAACTGAATGTTGCTTCCGCCGGTTTCCACGCCGACGGCGCGGATGACGGCGATGCTGGCGTCGCGCATCCGCTGGTATTCCTTGTCGGTGAGGGTTTGGATGGGCGCCACCGTGATGCTGTCGCCGGTGTGCACGCCCATGGGGTCCACGTTTTCGATGGAGCAGATGATGACGACGTTGTCGTTCTTGTCGCGCATCACCTCCATTTCGAATTCCTTCCAGCCGATGACCGATTGCTCGATGAGGACTTCGGTGACGGGGCTGGTGTCGAGTCCGCGTTGGACGATGGTGTCGAATTCCTCGACGTTGTACGCGATTCCGCTGCCGGTGCCGCCGAGGGTGAACGCCGGGCGGATGATCAGCGGCAGGCCGATCTCGTCCATGACCTTTCTTGCCTCGTTCAACGTATGCACGACCCCGCTGACCGCCACCTTCAGCCCCGTCTTGATCATCAGGTCCTTGAACACCTGCCGGTCTTCGCCGCGGAAAATGGCTTGCCGGTTGGCGCCGATCATCTGCACGCCGAACCGCGTGAAGATTCCCTTGTCGTAACAGGCCATGGCGGTGTTCAGGCCCGTCTGTCCGCCGAGCGTTGGCAGAACCGCGTCGACTGGCTGCGGCCCGCGCGATTCCAGCTCCAGGATTTTCTCCACCGCCTCCGGCGTGATCGGCTCGATATACGTTGCATCCGCGAATTCCGGATCGGTCATGATCGTGGCCGGGTTGCTGTTGATCAGGACGATGCGATACCCCTCTTCCTTGAGCGCCCGGCACGCCTGGACGCCGGAATAGTCGAATTCACACCCCTGGCCGATGACGATGGGGCCGGAGCCGATGATGAGGATGGAATGGATGTCGGTTCGCTTGGGCATGGCGCGGAAGTCTTTCGGGCCAAAATTCGAGGTAATCTACAGAGCCGTCGGACGCTTTGCCAATGTCCGCCGGAGGGGGAACGCTTGACAATTCCGCAAGTTTGCCTACTATTCCAATCACAATTGAATAAGTTTCTTATCGAGAGTGGCTGAGGGTAGGGCCCTGCGAAGCCACAGCAACCCATTCGAGCCCTGGCTTGAAATGGGTGCTAACTCCCGCCCGATTTTCGGGACAGATAAGAGGAAGCCCATCCTTCGTCGATTTAAGCCTCTTCTTATCAATTCGTCATTAGTCATTTGTCACTGGTCATTTGTCAATTGCGTCGGGTGCTTCCGGGCAAGTGACCAATGACGAATGACAAATGACAATTAGGACAAAGGACAAAGGATCCATGAGTTACGTGATCGGCCTTAAGTGTAAAGAATGCGGGAATCGCGCACCGGTGTCGCCGGTGCACGTCTGCGAGGCCTGTTTCGGGCCTTATGAAGTGGAATACGATTACGGAGCGATGAAGGGGAAGGTTACGCGGGAAACCATATCGGCCGGCCCCAAAAGCCTTTGGAGATACGAGGATTTGCTGCCGGTTTCGGAGCCGAAGACGGGATTCAATTCGGGGTTTACTCCGCTGCGCAAGTCGCAGCGACTGGCAAACGAACTGGGCTGCACGGACCTTTGGATCAAGGACGATTCCTGCAACTATCCGACGTACTCGTACAAGGAGCGAGTTGTTTCCGTGGCAATCTCCAAGGCGATTGAATTTGGATTCGACACCGTTGGATGCGCCAGCACGGGAAACCTGGCCAACAGTACGGCCGCGCACGCGGCCATGGCCGGGCTTCGATGTTTCGTCATGATCCCGCACGATCTGGAACAGGGAAAAGTGCTGGGCAGCCTCATCTTCGGGCCGACCATGGTGCGGATTCGCGGGACTTATGACGACGTCAATCGCCTTTGCACGGAGATCGCGGACAAATATGGATGGGCGATTGTGAACGTGAATCTGCGTCCGTATTACACCGAGGGGGCCAAGACCTACGGATTCGAGATCGCCGAGCAGCTCGGCTGGCGGTTGCCGCAGCACACGGTGGTTCCGACGGCGGGGGGGACGATTTTGCCCAAGGTCTACAAGGCGTATCGTGAATTCATCGAGTTGGGTCTGGTCGAGGACAATCATCCGAAAATCTATTCGGCCCAGGCGGCGGGGTGCGATCCGGTGGTGAAGGCGATCCACAAGGGGATCGACATCATCGAGCCGCAGAAGCCGAACACCATGGCCAAGAGCATCGCCATCGGGAATCCGGCCGACGGATATTACGTCTGGCACGCGGTGAAGGATTCGGGCGGATGGGGCGAAAGCGCCAGCGACCGGGAGATCGTGGATGCGATCAAACTGCTGGCCAAAACCGAAGGCATCTGGACCGAACCCGCGGGCGGGACAACGCTGGCGGTGGCGATCAAGCTGATCCAGCAGGGCCGGATTCCCCGGCACGAATCGATTGTCCTGAGCATCACCGGCAACGGGCTCAAGACGCTGGAGGCGGTGCAGGGCGATCTGACCTATCCGGAGGTGATCGAGGCAAAGCTTTGCGAGTTTGACGCGATGTTGCATCGCCAGCATGGGCAGCAGATGCCGCAGATTCGCGCCGCGCGGCCGGCGGTTTCGGTGGTATAATCCGGAATTGCCCATTGGCGATTGCCAAAAGGGGGCGATTCCACCGGCTTTTGCAAAAAGGACCAAGAATGAGCGTTAAAGTTCGAATTCCCTCTCCGCTACGGAGCTACACCCAGGGCGCCGACGTGGTAGAGGTCGCCGGCAACAGCGTGGGCGAAGTCCTGAGCGCCCTGAAGGAAAAAGCCGGCGGCATCGAGACGCGGTTGTTCAAGGGGCCGAATCAGCTCAACCGCTTCGTGAACGTGTACGTCAACGATGAGGACATCCGATTTTTGAAGAACCTCGAGACTCCCGTGAAGCCCGGCGACGAAGTGAGCATCGTCCCGGCGATCGCGGGGGGCAGATCATGAGCAACGCCAAGTTTTCCCGCCGCTGCTGGTTCACGTTTCCCACCCGGGCCGAGGTGGAGCAGCCGATCATCTGGCAGATGAGCCGGGAGTATCCCGAAGTCGCTTTCGACATTCGCCAGGCCAGCGTCCAGAACGAAATCGGGATCATGGCCGTGCTGCTGTCGGGCGAAGAGCGCGACGTAAAGGCGGCCATCGAGTTTCTCCGATCCAAGGGCGTCATCGTCGAGCCGATCGAAAAGAGCGTTGTCGAAGGCT
>JBEKIV010000199.1:0-7626 GCA_050011595.1 Tepidisphaeraceae bacterium | reverse complement strand
CGTTCCGGTCAGCAGTTCGTATAACAGGACGCCCAGTGAATAGATGTCGCTGCGCGTGTCCACGTCCAATTCGTTCATCTGCGCCTGCTCCGGAGACATATAAGCGGGCGTGCCGACGAACTGGCGAAACTCGGTGAACAGCGTCTTTTCGGTCAGATTCTGGCCCGTCGCCTTGGCGATCCCAAAGTCGATCACTTTGGGAACAGCCTTGTCATCGTGCATCGTCACCAGCACATTGTTGGGCTTGATGTCGCGATGGATCACACCTTTCTGGTGGGCATGCTGAACGGCTTGGCAAACCTGGATGAACAATTCAGCGCGTTGACGAGTCGTAAGCTTTTGGCTGTCGCAATACTCGGTGATCGGCACGCCGCGAACCAGCTCCATTACGAAATAGGGCCGGCCCGATTCGGTAGCGCCGGCATCCAATACCTTGGCGATGTTGGGGTGATCCATGATCGCCAGGGCTTGCCGCTCGGCTTCAAAGCGGGCGATGACCTGCTTGGTGTCCATCCCCAGCTTGATAATTTTCAGGGCGACCTTGCGACGGACCGGGCGTTCCTGCTCGGCCATGAATACGCTGCCGAAGCCTCCTTCGCCGATGAGTTGCAGTAGCTTGTACTGACCGATCACGGAGCCGGGGCCTTCACGGAACGTGTGTTCCGGGGCGCGTCCCATCGTGAAGGATGGCCCGGCCGTTGGAGAGGCGAGAAAATTCCCCGCCCCCTCGGAAGCGGATAAAAACGCTTCAACTTCCGCCAGCAGTTCCGCGTCGTCTCCGCATGCCTGCCGGACAAATGCTCGCCGCTCAGCGCCGGTCTTTTCCACGGCCTCGGCGAAGATCGCCTTGATTCGCTCAAGTCCCTGTTTAGGCATGTCTGCATCCCGATGAATCGCATCACCGGTCCTTCAAAACCCGGAATAAAAAGGCGCGGGCAAATGACCATTCCCGCTTGACCGTGCTGGCAGAGGTTTCCAGTGCCTTGGCGGTCTCGCCGATGCTGAGACCCGCGTAAAAGCGCAGCCGCACTACACGAGCGGCATCCGCATCCTCTTTCTCAAGGCGAGAAATCGCCTCGTCGAGGGCCAAGATTTGTTCCGGGTCGTCTATCGCGGCCAGATCCACCACGTCCAGCGGCAGTTTCCTACGGTCTCCTCCGCGTTTGGGTCCCTGCTTGGCACGAGCATGGTCGATAAGGATTCGCCGCATGGCCTCGGCGGCTGCCCCAAAAAAGTGGGCGCGGTTGGCCCATTGAACATCGGCGCCGCCCACGAGCCGCAAATAGGCCTCATGCACCAGGGCGGTCGCTTGCAGCGTGTGGCCCACGCGCTCGGTCGCCATTCGATGGACCGCCAACTTGCGAAGTTCGTCGTAGATCAGCGGTAGAAGTGCGGCAGATGCCTGTGTTTCACCACTTGCCGCCGCTTCGAGGAGTCGGGTGACCTGTTCTCCAGAGTCATTTGGATGCCTACCTTGCGGCATGGAAGGCCCATGTTACGCCACGAGAGCGCCACAACGAAAGATTTTGCGACGTATCGTCGTGCCGCCGGGGACCAGAATCGCGATTCGATTTTGGAATACCGGCCAGAAGGACAATCGCGGCATTCGCAACGACCCTCGGTTTTTGAAACCGAGGGTCGTTCAAGTTTCTAACCCGCTGATCCGCGCTCCCGCGCGAAAAACGCACATTGTCTCGGAAAAGGAACCGCGAAATCGGCGAAGAACACTTCGAATTCGGATGAGTTTAGCACGGAAGCAAAAACCGCGCGTTACATAAGTCGTTGTCAATGCTCAACGCACCCGGCAGGACTCGAAGTGCGCAACCCACGGTTCCGAAGTCCCGTTGAAACCGCGCTCCTGCCCCCGAAAACGCCAATCATCAAAGACTGAATTAGATGGAATTACACGGAGAAACACGCCCTCCTGTGTCGCGACACAGGTTACCTCTTACTGTGGACCGAATCATCCACGGAACTTTTCGTGGCTCAGGTCACGGCTTTTGCGGCTGAGCAGGCGGAGTCTTATTGGTGTCCTGAGGGGTCTTCTCAAAGTGCGCGGCCGGCGGAGTCGGGTGCGTTGGATCCCAATGGTAGTGCTCGTCTTCAACCCAACCCGTTCCTTTTTCATAGTGATCGATTATGTGTTCGTCCACGTGGCCGTCCTTCCATATCGTCGTTTCTCTGCTGCCGGATATGGTCTTGTCCGTCGCAGGGTCGACAACCTCCTCGCTGTGCTGCTGGTATGTCGGTGGATACTTGTCATCGACCTTGTCGACAGATTTGTCGGTTGTTCGCAGGCCTTTGTCTGTAACCGCCAACCTCTCTCTTGTTGTTTCCGTGACGTTATTATCTTCGTTGGTGGTCTTCGTCTCCTTGTACCCGCTGACCAGCTTGCCGTCCTTATAATCCTTCTTCACATACCCTTTCACATTGCCACTTTCATCATACTGATTCTGCTTGGTCCACTCCGAAGTGGTGTACCCGTCCGAGGTGGTAGCCCCCGCGACTGGAACATCGGGGTGATCCTTGTCGGCAGGTTTTGTGTACTCATCCGTCCAGCCGCCGTCTTTGTCGATCGTCACGGTGTGGTCTGCGCCGTTGAGCGTGTATTTCCGGGTGGTGTTGCCCTGGGCATCCGGGGGCGCGGCTTTCCAGTCCGGGTTCTCCACGGCGCCGGTCGGCAATTCGAATTTCTTCTTGGTCGGTGGCTGCTCGGCCGTATGGGGGTTGTCCTGCACTTCGCCTGACGAAGCCCCGGGCGAGCCGCCGTTATCTCCGACCTCGAACACCTTGGCCCGCGCGCCGGTGAGTTGGACCGCGGTCCAAATGCTGTCGATGCCGGGTTGCAGGGCCTTCTTTTGTTCGTCCGTCGTCGCGCCGGTTTGCTCGTAAACCTTCAGGGCCAGATCTTCTTTGGTGGTGTTTCTGCCGTCGTGGCTGGGATTGGCCGCCCAGATCGTCTGTTGCTCGATGGTCTGCACCTCCTTGGTCGGATCGTCGTGGAAGGGAGTGTGGAACTGTCCGGAATCCTCCAATTCCTTGGCAGCCTGGACGACGTTTTGGGTGCAGTCAAGCTGGGGTTTATAATGGACGTCGAAAGTCGGGTCTTCGGGATCGGCGATCATCAAGCCGCCCGGTTTGTCGGCGCCCCCCGGCGGCTTGTGGGCCTGGGTGCAGATGCCGTCCAGGGGCACCGTCTTGGTTTCGTCGGGCTTGAGCTCAACCGTCGTCGGCTGGGGAACGCCGAAGTTCTGCGTGGTACCGTCCACCGATACCAGCACGGTCGCGGGAATGGTCAGTTCGATCCACTCATCGGTCTTGTTGGTCAATGCCACGTTGGCGACGTTGCCGATGGTCTGGCCGGTGGGCGTGGCAACGGCTTGGACTTTTCCATCTTTGATTAGAGATGACAGGGTTTTAATGGGCTCGATGCCAGTCGCCGAACGGGGAGTCGTCGGCACGGGATTGTCCCCGTTTTTATCCCGAGCCTTGTTCAAGGCGTTTTGCTTGTCGAGCAATACGCCTCGCAAGCGGCGAAGGGCAGTCGCCCGGGCACTCTTTTGAAGTTGACTCACGGCTTTATTGTATTTACCCACCGCGTCCTTCAGGGCGTTCAAGGCTTTGGCGGCAGCCGCGTTGGCGTCATTGAGCGTCTGTTGCGAGCCCGGCACGTTGTTATTGACATCCTTCTGGGCCTTAGCCACGTCGGCAAGAGCCTGGTTATAGTCACTCAGCTTATCGTCGGCGTTCTCCTTGGCGGCGGTGACGTCGGCGTCCAAATTGGTGTCCTTCGGGTTTGCGGCGGCCGCGGCGTCATCGTAATCCTTCTGCGCCTTATCGACCGCGGCCTGTGCCTTGTCGACGGCTGCCTGAGTGGCGTCATCCGCCCACGTTCGCCGCGAAAACGCCAACACCAATAGCATCGCCAGGGTGATTCGCGCGATAACCGCCGCAATGTTCGCTTGAGTCTGCATGGGAGAATTCTCCTGGAACCGAACGCGTTCCAATGAATGCCGGACGCCTTCAGCGCTGCCAGCGCTTGCTCATTGGCCGGGCTTTGCCTGCGGGCCACGTAAATTGACCGAGCGCCAAGTCTCGTCCTCTTTGAGTTCCGGAAGCTGGGCGTGGCGCACGTCCGCCTCGTGGATCGACCACATCTGTTCGGGCGTCAATGAGAAAGATTGTGGGCCGCTGGATATTCCAGAGGGCCACAAGAGCTGGAGCCCGCCGCCGTCAAACGTCAGGCCAAGCTGCTCCCGCGTGGTTTCGGTCGTCTCATCCTGTCCATAAACCGACGCATTGACTGCCAAAACAAATACCCCGAAAAAGACAACAGGCAGTGCCAAACGTTTGTGTAAAGCCATGGCGAATTCTCCGTCAAAATGCAATCGTCGCGCCCGCGCATACCGCCGATTGGTTGTACTTATAGAACGGGATGTTAGAGGCATCGCCGATATACTGGTAAGACACATAGAGGGTGATATGAGGGGCGATTTCCTTGGATAACTGTGCGGTCGCGAAGTCCGTGTAATCCCGCCGCGGCGACACACCGGCAGTGAAGCTGTTCAGGTGCGCGTACTTATCGTCCAATCGCGTGTACCCAATATCGCCGACGATGCCCCAGATGATAGGACTGCTGAGCCCGGCGAAACCGGCATCCGATTGAAACACGAAATCCGAGCCTCTCGCCTGGTTCCATTCGTGGAAATATCCGGCTCTAAGCTGCACCGACGTCCCGGGAACCGTTATGTATTCGGTGATTGTGGCCGTTTGCGCCAGCCCGCTTCGACGCAACGGATTGGTGATCGATGGAAACAGATATTCAGAATCCTGGGCGATATACGATGCTTCGGTCACGGCCCAGTCGACGGGCCTGAACGCAATCGCCGGCCGCGCCGCCACTAGGTTGCGGAAGCTGGCGTCCCCGATCATGGTGTAATCGTCATAAAATTTCGCGGAAACCGCCCATTCATGGCTCAGCGCATGCTGAGCTTGAACATACAGAGCATCGTCCAAAACATCCGCCTTCTCGGCTCCGCCATCTTGGTTAAATTCGCCCTCAAACTGATCGCCGATCGTCAATTTGTTGTTTGGATCGCTGACCAAGTCGTAGCTCAAATCCGGCATGACCCTCAGATCCGATGATCCTTTCCTGCTCGTGCCGGAAGGAACTACCGTGCCATCGGGAAGATTGAAGACGTTTGAGTTGTACCCGCCGTCCAGCGAAAGACGGAAGTGGAACCGGTCAATGGCACTGGCCGGCGGAGGGGTGGCGGAATTGACCGGGTAGGGCTTGGCCGCGGCGCCGCCGTTGGTCCCACCTTCGAGTGCCGACATATAAAAATCCACCGTGGGTTTCAACGAGGGATCGCGGCGAAGGGCCTGCTCGAATTCCGCCCTCGCCTTGTCCAATCGCCCCAATTGCAAATAAGCGCGGCCCAGGAATTCGCTTGTCTGCCCCCGGCCCGGGTGGGCCCGTTCGTAAGTTTCAAGGCTGGCGACTGCCTCCGACCAGCGCCCCAATCCCAGCAGCGCCCAACCCCTCTCAAAGGGAAAGTCAGGATTGAGGAATCCCATGTCCGCCGACTTCTGGAACGTTTCCAACGCTGCCGCATAGCGTCCCAAACGATTCAACGCGACGCCTGTGAAAAAAACCGCCTGGCCATCGGTCGGATCCGCACTAACCGCCGCATCCATTTTGCTTAGCCCCTGGTCAAGAAGACCTGAGTCCAAATCCTCAGCCCCCTGACGGGTTAATTGGACGGATTCGGTGGAACCGCGGCAAATCCGACCTCCCGCTGCCCCAATCAGCAGCGTCATCAGTACCGCAAACCGCGTGAATTGCCCCAAGCCCTTGGTGCGGCCCGCCATTTGGTTCTCCCGGACTTACGAGATCTGCATGGGGTTGGCATTATATCCAAAGTGCAGGTGCGGACAAAACAAAAAAGACCACAGTCAACATAGGTCGGAGAGGATCGGGGCATGTCCGCAGGTTGGGGTTTGCCTTGCGGTCATATCACCGACCGGCAGGTCACTTGAGTTGGAGCGTGGAGTTAGTAGATAAGCACATTTTCATAACCCCTTATTGCGTCTAACGCACCCGGCAGGACTCGAAGCGTGCAACCCTCGGTTCCGAAGACCGATGCTCTGTCCAATTGAGCTACAGGCGCCTGCAAAGCCAAACGCCGGCGTCGCTGGAGCAATGGGTTTGCCAAGCGACGCCGGCGGAAGGATTTCTGCGTTGAATGAATTATACCATCAGGCCTGACGGCGACGGCGGAGCATGGCGAAGGCGCCAACTCCCAGCAGGCCCAGCGATGTCGGCTCGGGCACGGCGGTGGCCACCGAACTGTCCACCGTCAGGTAAAACCCTGTCGGCGAAGGGTTCGGGGTGGTGTTGTTCACGTCGAAAACCAAGGTGTTAATCCCCGATTCAAAGCCGCTGTTCACATCCAGCGGCCCGGAAAGTGTGTGATACTGATTTCCGCCGCCGGGCACGCGGGTATCGATGGGAATGGCATTGCCATTAAGAGTACCGGAAAACACATCGTTGTCGGCCGCAGTCTCATAGACGAACGAAGCGGACGAAGGGTCGTAGCCCGTCAAATCGAATTGCAGGGTATATTCGTAGGTGCCGTCGGGGACGCCCGGGTTGAAATCCGAACTGGTGTTGGGTCCGATCCAGTTGCCGGAACCGGGAACATACCAATTGAAAGGGGACGTCCCGGTGAGCGGGCTGATGATCGTCGCCGCTCGCGGAACAGTCCCGCCCGAGGCATCGGCGGTAATCTGCCAGTTTGGGTCGGCGGAGCCGATCGATCCAAACCCGGTACCTACTAATCCCGGAATCACCGCAGCTGAGGCCGCCGAGCAGATCGGCACGACAGCCAAGAGCAAAAGATACGATTTTCTGAGCTTCATTAGCACTCTCCCTTAAAGTCTCTCCGCCGAGCCGCGCGGCCCAAGGAGGACTGCCTGATTTATTCCCGCTCCAAAAACACCGATCCGCAACAAGCGGATTGACAAGCAGGACGACAAAAGACCCCCACTTTTCCAAATCCTTATGAGTTATCCCTCGCGGAGCTTAATTTCCATAAACTTATTTCTTAAATGATCTTATAAACGATTTTCAGTCGCAATCGCAAAGGCGGCACCGACTTAAAATGAACATCGTCAATTAAAGTGTATCCATGTGTTCTCCATATTGAAAGGGGAAAATGAGATATAAATCAAGAAATTGCCCCGCTTCTTTGGGCAAACAGGGTACGGTATGTCGCTAAACAGGAAATGCCGAGCTTTTGGGCGAATCACGGGACATTCAGGCTCTGTCTCTAACCCCTCGATGTTCGGCAGCGATGGCAGTAATGCTCAGGGACATGCTGCTGGATGGAGTCTGACAAATCGGCCTTGCAGCGGTCGATTCGGAAGAAAAAGCGGGCTGTTATTAAGGGCTATCGTTCACAATATGATACCCGGCAAGGATAGAGACTGAGCCGGTCATTCATAATACTGACAGCTTTCTCGGCATTCCGGCGCACATTCCCCTTTTTCTTGATCGCACCCGGCAGGACTCGAACCTGCAACCCTCGGTTCCGAAGACCGATGCTCTGTCCAATTGAGCTACGG
>JBEKIV010000198.1:0-7682 GCA_050011595.1 Tepidisphaeraceae bacterium | reverse complement strand
GCCTTCAGCGGCAAAGACCCCTCGAAGGTCGATCGCAGTGCCTGCTACATGGGCCGGTACATCGCCAAGAACATCGTCGCCGCCGGATTGGCCCGATGCGCCGAAGTCCAACTGGCCTACGCCATCGGCGTGGCCAATCCCATCTCCCTCACCGTCTCCACCGAGAACACCGCCGCCATCCCCGAAGACCAGATCGCCGAGTTGATCAAGCAGCATTTCCCCCTCACCCCGCGTGGTATCATCAAATACCTCGATCTGCTCCGCCCGATCTACAAACAGACCGCCCGCCACGGCCATTTCGGCCGCATCCCCGGCCGCGACGGTGGTTTCAGCTGGGAAAAAACCGACAGGGCCGAGGCCCTGGCCAAGGCCGCGGGAATTTCAATGAAAAAGGCCGGCTGAAAAATCGGCACTGGTTCAGTTTCCCCGTGTAGCCGGCTATCCTTGCCCGCCGTATGGTTTGCAATCGCGGAAACCGACCCTACCCGACTGAAAGAAACGATCATACCGCCTTTCTGATGAGCATTTGTTGCAAGCTCTTGGCGATCAATTCCGAGCGGCCAATCTTCCAACGGCGGGCGACGGCGTCGGCCTCCGCGAGCAATCCTCGCTCGATTGTGATGTTAATTCGTTCCGAGCCGCGTCCAATCCGCGGCCGTCCGGCACGCCTGCGGGCCTTACGCTCCTCCGCCCGCTCCGCCGTCGTCATCGGCCGTGTCTGGTCGATCGTCCCCGGCTGGTCGTATTCCTTCGTCGCTTCGGCCAGCTCGGCGGCGTTCATGTCCTGATATCGCTTAGTTTTCATTCTTTTCATCTGGTTCTCCTACGGAATTTCCGCCTTTCGGAATTGTTTAGCGGGCGGGCATGAATGATGAAGACTGTCCCGTCCGCGTCCAAAAGATAAATCACTTGCGCGTATAGACCGTTGGCGGTCTGGCCGGCAACGTATCGCTTGCCTTCCCCAATCATTTCCGGGAAAGGACGGCGAGCGCGCTCCACGACGAACTCCGCTTCGGCCAGCGTGATTCCGTGTTTTGCCACGTGCTCTGCATTCCAGGGGTTCCATCGGAACTGCACGGCAATATTATACACACAAAATTAATGGACGCAACAAGGCCTGTACACGCCTTACAATCAGGCCGACACCGCAAGAAAAGATGGCCGTTTCGGACACTCCGTAGCGGATGAGTCCGCTGCGACAGTTCTCTTGCTGTCCAATCGACTCCGCTCGGAATGTAAGCCATAACCAATTTTATAAAAATGGATTACACTCAATCAATAAATTTGCGCGTATTAATCAAACTCTCCAAACTGTCTCTAAGTGTCGCATTCTGTCTCATCACGCCGCGACGGCGGCTTCAGCTGGGAAAAAACCGACAGGCCCTAGAATCTCTCTTCTCAAACCCACCTCACGCTTGGCGATGCTCATTAGAAGACGACTTCCGCAAACGGCCGAATGAGGTGCAATCAATATGAAAAAGAGCGCAACGAACAAGGGCGAATCCCCTTCTCGGCTGATCGACGCGAGGATCAAGGAACTGGACGACTGGAGGGGCAAGACGCTCTCCCATGTCCGCGCTCTCATCAAACAGGCTGACCCTGAGGTGGTCGAGGAGTGGAAGTGGAGAGGCGTTCCGGTTTGGTCCCACGATGGAATGATCTGCACCGGCGAGACGTACAAGAGCGTCGTGAAGCTGACTTTCTCGAAGGGCGCTTCGCTCAAGGATCCTTCAGGACTATTCAACTCCAGCCTTGAAGGCAACGCCAGGCGCGCGATCGATTTCCATGAGGGTGATGAAATAGATGAGCCTGCCTTCAAGACGCTCATACGCGCCGCCGCAGCCCTAAACAGGTCGTCGGCCCGATAGTCGAATCCGGCGCCTCATGAGTTGGCGACTTCGCGGTAACGCCTTTGACGATAAGCGACGGAGCGGCGAGGCGGCGTGATCTTGGAAAATCTTCGCGTGGAGACCCTTCCACACGTTCCGCAGTCCATGAGCCCGCCTGAGACAGTTTTCCCGCTGTCCAATGGATGTCGCTCCAAAATCAAGCCATAACTATCTTTATGGCAAATGGTTACAGTCAATCAATAAGTTTGTGTGTACTAATCAAACTCTCCAAACCGTCTCAAAGTGTCGCATTCTGTCTCATCAGGCCGCGACGGCTTGGGCATGTGTTGCTTGCCGGGGGGTTTGGCAGAGGCGGAGGATGGGACCGTGGAAATAATTGCGGAGGGATTTGAAATTGGATTCGATTCCAGACGGCTCGGAGCTGGTGAGGATGACGCCGTCGATTCCGCCGCCCTCGAAGGCGCGGTTGGCCGGGACGATCGGAAGATCGCGGTAGGATAAATTCTCGAACGCCGGGTTGTTGTCGGCCAGGCAGCGCATTTGCAATCCGGTGGATCGGCAGGCGTTGTAGGTGGCCCAGACGTTGTCGGTGAAGTCGGCCAGGACGACGCGCCAGACGCTGCCGCGGCGAGCCCAGTCGCCGATCAGGGTGGCGTGTGTGCGGAATGCGAACACTGCCTCCAGCACGTCCTGTCCGACCGGATCGGGGGCGGAGATGATTTGGCGGATGGATTGCAAGCGGGCGAGCAAAACGGCCAGATGGCCGGCTCGTTTTTTCCCGCCCTGTGCGGCCAGGGCGCGGTATTTCGTCGCCCAATCCTGCGAATAGATTTGCCGCAGTTTCAGCGGCAGATACCGACTCGCCACCGCAAGCTGTTCGGCGACTTCGGCGACGGCGCCAGAACTCTCATCGGCGGTTTTGGCCAGGCCTTGGAAGACGATGTCATGCCGGCGGTCGATGCGAAAGCCGGCGCCCAGGATGCGGAAGCTGAGATCGTAATCCGCGGCCGATCCGCCGATCGCCGGGAATCCGCCGATGCGGTCCACCACCGACTTGCGAAAACAACTTGCGGCGAGCTTCACGAGGCTCGGCAAAGCCGGACCTTGGATGACGCCGTTGGGCCTCATCAATTTTCCGGCGACGGCTCCGATGGTTGGATCGGAATCGAGATGGCACAGGATCGAGCGAAGCGCCGCGGCGTCGGCCGGGCCGGCATGTTCGCCCAGCGGGATGACGTATTGGCCGGAACATGCCGCGTTTGGCTCATCCTTGGCCGGGAGGCGAACATTGGGGAATTCCGCCCGGATCGCCTCGGCCGAGCCGTAGGCGGGGGTTTCAGGCCCGAGACAGATTTCCCATTGTCCCCGCGGCAGGGGGGTTATCTCGGACAAGCGGGCAAGGATTTTCCGAACCGCCGCCGGATCGTGGCGGGCCGTCAGGAGATAGCTGAGTCGCATATCCGTCGGGTTTATTGGGCGGCTCATTCGCATGGGTTTAGTTCCAACGGGGATTCGTCCGATAAATAGTCCAGATGGTTCCGGGCAGGAAGATTTGCAACCTGGAAAGGCTGCTGGCCGTGCGCCGCGAGGCGCGATCCGCCGGTCGGATTGTCGTCCATTGCCATGGCTGTTTTGATATCGTCCATCCGGGGCACATTCAGCACTTGCAGTACGCCAAATCATTGGGGGATGAATTGGTAGTGACGGTGAGCGCCGATTCGCAGGTGCAAAAGGGCATGGATCGGCCGCTGATCCCCGACGATCTTCGCGCCTCCAGCGTGGCGGCGTTGGAATGCGTGGATTGGGTTTACGTCAATCCGCATCCCACGGCCGTGGAATTGCTCGAGGAAATCCAGCCGGACATTTACGTCAAGGGCAAGGAATACGAGCGCAACAGCGATCCGCGGTTCCTGGCCGAGCGCGAGGCGGTGGCGCGCCACGGCGGACGGGTGGTCTTCTCCAGCGGAGACGTGGTTTATTCCTCCACCTCCCTCATTGACGCCATGGAAGACCGCCAAACCATGGCCGATGAAAAGGTCTCGCGATTTCGCGGGAAATTCGATCTTTCCGGCTCGTCGCTGCACCGCGTGATCCAGAAATTCCGCGGGCAGAAGGTGGTGGTGGTGGGGGACTACATTCTGGACTGTTATCGCTTTTGCGACGCGACGGGGATCGCCGGCGAAGGGCCGATGATGGCCCTGCGCCAACTACAGAGCCGCGATTATGACGGCGGCGCGGCGGTCATCGCGCTTCATTTGGCCGGCCTGGGCGCCCAGGCCACGCTCGTGACCGGCCTGGGCAGCGATTCATTCTCGCGGGAAACCGCGATGCGCCTGCAAAGCCGCGGATTGACCGTCGAATCCTCCGGTCATCGCCGCCAGATCGTTACCAAGAGCCGCTACCTGGCCGATCAAACCAAGCTTTTCAAGGTCGATTGCGGGACGGTCGATCCGATCGATTCGCAATGCGAACAGCGGATGGCCGAAAAAATCCTGGCATGCGCCGAAGGCGCCGCGGCGGTGGTCTTCGCGGATTTCGGATATGGGCTGATTACCGAATCGCTTCTGGATCGCATCATGCCCGAGTTGCGCAAGACCGTGCCGATTCTCACGGCGGACGTCAGCGGCCGGCAAATCAGCCTGTTGCGATTCAAATCGGTGGACCTGCTGTGTCCCACGGAGCGGGAGGTGCGCGAGACCCTGCACGATTTCGCCAGCGGCCTTGGCGCAGTGGTCTGGCGGCTCCTCGCCGAAACCAAGGCGCGTCAGGCCATCATCACCCTGGGAAAACAGGGCCTGGTGACGTTCACGCCGCCCGACCGGGCGGAGCATGCGATGCCGGGCCGGCTTTCCAGCGAATATCTCCCGGCATTCTCAAACCGCGTGGTGGATCCGTTGGGATGCGGCGATGCGTTGCTGGCGACGGCGAGCCTGGCGTTGGCGAGCGGGGGATCGCTTCACGCGGCGGCATACCTGGGATCGCTCGCGGCGGCCATCGAAATCCAGCAAATGGGGAATCAGCCGCTCACCGCCGAGCGGCTGGCCGATGCCCTCAGCCATCGCGAGGCAGCGGCCAGTGGCCGCGAAGCCGCCGCGGCCCGCCTGGCGTCGTGAACCTTTTATTATCGGTTCTGCCCGCGTTGGCCCGGCGGAAGCAGCTCGCCGAACTGCTGCTCGTATCGCTTGATCAACTGCATCAGCGATTGCGAGAGCCGCTTGGCGTTCATGTAGGACATCACCACCCGGTCGGTGATCTTCAGCAGCAACTGCTGCTGACCCGTCTGCGGATTCGGATTGGGCATGTTGAAGCCCAGATCGATCACGACCTCGTCATTGGTGGCGTGAATGCGATAGGAATTGCTGTAAATCTGCCGCAGTTCCCGCTCGTCCAAGAGCACCTGAACGTTCGGCTGCGATCCCTCTGGTTGTGTTTCCTCTGACATAGTTCTCCTGTTGTTTGTGGCCGGACATTGTGGCGATTTGCCCGCGAATGTCCACAGCATCAAGCCAATGACCAATTCCCCATTCAATACTGTGGCCCGCCGGGATTGATGTCCTTGTTCCAGAGCAGAATTCCCCCGGCCATGCTTTTCACGTCCTTGAACCCCTGCTGGCGCAGGATTTGAGTGAACTGCATCGACCGGCCGCCGCTCTTGCAATGCACGACGATTTTGTCTTGCTCGCGGCCGCGGAGTTCGCCGATGCGCTGGGCCAATTGCTGCAAGGGGATGAGCTTGGCCGAGTCAATGCGGGTGATCGCCTGTTCGCTGGGGAGCCGGCAATCGATAAAGACGAAATCTTTGTTCTGATCCAGCAGCGATTTGACCTCTCGGGGCGTGATTTCCCAATCGGGCTTGAACGCATATCCCGGGGGAAGTCCGCGGGAATCGAGCGAGGGGTCGGATTTCGGCGCGGCGCTAAACCCGGATTTGGATTGCCGGACCTCAGCTTCGGTCTCGGCCAGGCTTTTGGGGTCCAGCGTGGGGACGCCGCAGAACTGCTCATAATCGATCGGCTTGGTGATGGAGGGATGATCCCCACAAACGGGGCAAGCCGGATCGCGCCGGACCTTGAACGTCTTGAATTCCAGATCGAGGGCGCTGAACGTGGTAAGCCGGCCGATCGCCGGCCGGCCGATGCCCAGGATCAGCTTGAGCACCTCGTTGGCCTGCAAAGTTCCGATGATTCCGGGCAACACGCCGACGACGCCCCCTTCAGCGCAGCTCGGCACCGATCCCGGGTCCGGCGGCTCGGGATACATGCACCGATAGCACGGGCCATGCTCGCCCGGCCTATCGGGATTCTCCAAATGCGCCGCGAACACCGTCACCATCCCCTCGAACCGAAAGATCGAACCATACACGTTCGGCTTCTTCAGCAGCACGCACGCATCATTCACGCAATACCGCGTGGGGAAATTGTCCGTCCCGTCGATGATGACGTCGTAATCCTTCACCAAGTCGAGAACGTTCGAGCTGTTCACGACGGTTTTGTGTTCGATGATCCGGACATCGGGGTTCAGGTCTTTCAGCCGTTTGCCGGCCGCTTTGACTTTGTCCTCGCCGATTGATGAGACGCCGAAGAGCACCTGCCGCTGAAGATTGCTCGGGCTGACGACATCGACATCGGCCAATCCGATGGTTCCCACGCCCGCCGCGGCCAGATAAAGGCTGATCGGACAGCCCAATCCGCCCGCCCCAATGCAGAGCACCTTGGCATTGATGAGCTTAAGTTGGCCGTCCATGCCGACTTCGGGAAGAAGCAGATGCCGCTTGTAGCGGTTGATTTGTTCGGTATTGAGTTGCGAAACAGGCATGGCAAAACCCTAGTTCAGCCAAGGGGCGGAATCAAGTGGGGGTATTCACGAGGCGGCCGCATTCAGTGTAGCCGGCGGGCTTGCCCGCCGTATTCGCCCGCAAATGGAGCGGGATTTACGATTCCCAACACGCGCTGATCGAGTAAATCGCGGTACAATTGTCAGCGATGAAGCGCATCCGCCGATCGCTGTTCCATGGGATTGCGGCACTGTCGCTGGCGCTGTGTCTTGGTTCGACGATTAACTTGTGGAGGAATGGCGTCGATTCCCAGCCACACGGGGTTCGGATCGCATTGCCGGTCCCATCTGACGCCGACGAAATATTGGTAATTGGTCTTAGCAAAGTCGAACATTGGGAATACGCCCCCTGGGACAAAAAATGGTATCTCATGTCTGGTGGGCCATTGGTCACTATTTCGCTGGGGATTCTTCCGCTGGCCTGGGCATGGCGGTTTCGGAGAGAGTCTTTGAACAGACTTCCGACCCGTTAGAATTTTCCCATGTTTGGGAACTTGAGGAATTGGTTGGACTCATGCGATAATTTCTCAAAGATGAGGTGGCGAGCAATTTGTCCACAATGCGGTGCACGAGTCCCGCGGTGGTGGTTTATTCAGAGGCGACTGCGGCCTTGTCCCAACTGTTCCACGCTCATAAAAGCGAATCGATGGGCGGACAGGATATTTAGTTGGACGGCGGGAGCAATTATTGGAATAAGCGGAAGCGTTTCGCTTTTCTTGACGACGAAACTTCGTTACGCAATTCCTCTCTGGATAACAGCGCTGGCGGTGGGAATCCCACTCGCTTTCTGCACGTTTGGTTACTTTATTTCGTTTGAGAGAGGCGATAATTCGCTGATTTGCCGGAATTGCGGCTACGATCTCCGCGCTACTCCCGATAGATGCCCGCAATGTGGAAAGATCGCCACGAAATCCAAGTAATTTGCCGCGAAACGATAATTCGAACGGAAAGGGCGCGGCACTCTCGTCTTTTTTAGCGGCCGGGCTTGCCCGGCGCTTG
>JBEKIV010000197.1:0-7747 GCA_050011595.1 Tepidisphaeraceae bacterium | reverse complement strand
GAAATCCTCCACGCTGACCCCCGGCCCCCCTTGCCACGATCTGGCCCCTCCTCCCGCTTGCGCTCGGCGAAACGCCGCGAATGGATCCCCATCCGCCCCCGGCGCCGCTCCCACCCCCGCATGCCCGAACTCATCGTAGTTCTTCCGCTTCCCTTGATCCGACAGCACTTCATACGCTTCCTGCGCTTCCTTGAACCGCTCCGTCGATTTCGGATCGTTTTTTGTCGCATCCGGATGGAACTTCCTGGCCATCTTGCGGAACGCCGCTTTAATCTCGTCCCCCGACGCCGACCGCGAAACCCCCAGAACGTCGTAATAATCTCGTTTAGCCATAGACGCGTGGAATCTTATCACCGCCCCTCGCCTTGTCCCAGCCTCTTCCACCCGTTAGCATACCCCCACTGGAGAACCCATCCGTGGCCAAATCTGAGCCGATTGAAGTTGAAGCCACCGTCACCACCGCGTTGCCCAACGCCATGTTCAAGCTGCGACTGGATCAAGGCGGCCAAACGCGCGAGATTCTCGGCCACGTCTCCGGCAAAATGCGCAAGCATTTCATCCGCATCCTTCCCGGCGACAAGGTCAAGGTGGAGCTTTCCCCCTACGACCTGACGCGCGGGCGCATCGTCTTCCGGCAAAAGTAGCCTCTGTTCTCGTTCAAAGTTGAGCGTTGAGTGTTGAGCGTTGCATTCAATTCGGAATTAATGCAACGCTCAACACTCAACACTCAACGCTCAACATTGAAGTCGGAAACGAGCGTTTTTCCGCTCATCTTGCTCAGCGTCGTTCGCACCGAAGCCGCGAAGATTTTGATGAGCTGCTCCGTCTCATCCAGCAGCTTATTCGCCTCCGAGGGGTCCTTCAGCAGGGGCACTTCGACGATCAATCGCAGCCACCGGCGCGACTCCCGAAGTTCCTTCAAGCAAATCCGCATTTTATGAAGAAAGTCGCCAGGCGATTCCGCCGCCTGCGCCTCCCCATGATTCGGCAGCACGGACGTTCCCGATCTCAAGAATTGTCCTCCCACATGGTTCCCCGACCGGCTATTGGGGATCTTCTCAACAAGTCGCACCACTCCCGCCGCATATCGCAGCAGCCGATCCTCCAGATCAAACCGCTCATTTTTCTCAAACCGTTTTTGCACGATCCCTTCCGCCTTCAAAGTTGAGCGTTGAGTGTTGAGTGTTGAGCGTTGCATTAATTCAATCCCTTGACCTCTCAAAAAATCCCCGCCACCCCCATCACGATTCCACCACCGGCAGACTTCGCCCCTCCGGAACCTCCGCCAGCAGGTCATACCCCCGCGACCCCGACACCTTCACCGTTACCATTTTTCCCGCATGAAGCTCCGCACCCTCCACCGTGGAAGGCGAAGCCTCCACGATCGTCACCGAATCAATCTCCGGCGCCTGTCCGCCGGTTCTCCCGATCCATTGCCCCTTCCTCTTCGAAGCCCGGTCGATCAGCACCTCCACCTTCTTTCCGATCTTCTCCCGTGCCTTGGCAAACGCGATCTCCTGCTGCGCCAACATCAACTCTTCCACGCGAGCCTTTTTCACCGCATCGGGAATCTGCCCCTCCATCCTGCCCATTGGCGTCCCCGGCTCGGCGCTGAACGCGAATACTCCCATCATGTCAAATCCAAACTCCCGCACGAATTCCACCAATTCCCGATGCTGCCCATCCGTTTCCCCCGGCGAACCCGCGATGAACGTCGTCCGGATCGTTATCCCCGGCATCCATTTCCTCAGCTTCCCCAGCAACGTCTCGATCTGCCGCCGAGTCACTCTCCGCTTCATCAACGTCAGCAATTCATCGTTGATGTGCTGAAGCGGCATGTCGATGTACGGCGCCATCCGCCCGCTTTGGGCCAGCGCCCGGATCATCTCATCCGTGAAGCACGAAGGATACGCGTACATCAGCCGCAGCCAATGCACGTCCTTCAATTCCTTGTCCAACGTCTTGATCAGCCCCGACAACCCCGGCTCATACCCGATATCCGTTCCATAGCTGGTGGTATCCTGTCCGATCAGGTTCAGTTCCACCGCTCCATCGGCCGCCAGTTCGCGAGCCTCCGCCAGAATCTGCTCGATCGGTTTGGATCGCATCGGCCCGCGGATCGACGGGATGGTGCAGAATGCGCATCCCTGGTTGCACCCTTCGCTGAGGCGCAGAAACGCGTAATGCCGCGGCGTCAGCCGCAGGCGCCCCCGGTCATCCTCAAACACCGGTGGCCTCGTTTCCCCCGTGTAGCCGGCGGGCTTGCCCGCCGTATTTTCTGCCAGCCGCCGCGACAGATCGTGATATTTCCCCAAAAAATGTCCCTCCCGCCCGGCGTTACCGGTTCCCCGCACCGCCTCGACGATGTGGTCCCGGTCGAACACTCCCACCAGCCGGTCGATCCCCGGCGCCTCGGCCAGCAATCGCGTCTTATGCCGCTGCACCAGACATCCCGCCACCACCACCCGTCGGCATTTCCCCTTTTCCTTAAGCCGGATCGCTCGATGAATCTCACCCATCGATTCCACTTTCGATGCTTCCAGAAACCCGCAGGTGTTAATGACGATCGCATCCGCCTCCCGGGCATCCGCGGTCACCACCAACCCGTCGTTGGCCAATAATCCCAGCATCCGCTCGCTGTCCACGAGGTTTTTGGGACATCCGAGGCTCACCAACGCGATGGATTGAATTTCATCCGCCATGGAACTGCCGCCTACCATACCTTCCCCGGTCACAGTTACGCCAGAGGGATCGCCCGCCCGGTTGCGGTGTTAATACCGCCTAACTTCAACGTCTATAAGGACATGGGGAAATTGAGGTTAAGTGAATAAAAAACATGAACTTGCATGCAAAGTTGAAACCACTCACTTACCTTGATAAACTCATTTATATGGCGGTGCGCGAGAAAATTCGTCGACACTCTCGTAGTAGCAAGCCCGGTTCCGGTCGGGCAAGCCGACACTCCATCCCTCACCGCAAACCGGTCATGATCGAACTCAAAAAGGGACGCCATCATGCTGCGGCCCCGAAACATTCAAGGCCTATCTATAGCTACAGCAAGGCCTTGCGATTTATTTCCACCTTGAGCGATTTCGAACGGCTTCGCATCGTCCGCTATAACTCGGAGAATTTCAATCTCGAGCGCATGCGCACCCTGCTTAAAAGACTGGGCAATCCCCAGGATCGATTCCGATCGGTCCACGTTGCCGGAACTAAAGGCAAGGGCAGCACTTGCTCCATGATTGCGGCGATGCTCCAGGCAAACGGCTACAAGGTCGGCCTCTACACCAGCCCTCATCTGATCGACGTTCGCGAACGGATCGTCATCAACGGTGAAATGATCCCCCAGGCCAACTTCGCCCGCCTGGTTCACCTCATGGAGCCTTGCGTCAACCGCATTAAGCCAACCCCAACCTACTTCGACATCCTCACCGCCATCGCCTTCAAATACTTCGCCGACAACAAGATCGACATCGCCGTCGTCGAAACCGGCCTCGGCGGCCGCCTCGACAGCACCAACGTCATTCGCCCCGAAGTCACCGCCATCACCAGCATCAGCCACGACCACAATGCCCAGCTTGGGCCGACCCTTACGCACATCGCCACCGAAAAGGCCGGCATCTTCAAGCACGGCATCCCCGCCGTCAGTGTGGTTCAGGACCCCGAAGCCGAGGCCGCACTCAAAAAAATCGCCGACAAGGTCGGCGCTCCTCTCGATTTCACCGGCCAGAGTATCGAATTCAGCTATCGCTTCGAGTCCAGCCGCATGCTGGGTCCGCACAACCGCGTCTGCCTCACCACCCCCAACAGCAAGTTCGAGCACCTGGCCGTTCCCCTCATCGGCGAGCACCAGGCCATCAACTGCGGCTTGGCGCTGGCGGTCATCGACCGTCTCAAATCCCGCGGCATCGCCATCAACGACGCCCGCGCCTTGGACGGTCTTTCCAAGGTCTCCGTCGCCGGCAGAATGGAAATGGTCTGCCAAACCCCTCGCGTCATCGTCGACGGCGCCCACAATGCCGCCAGCCTCGACGCCGCCATGAAAGCCATCGGCCAGCACATCCCCTATGACTCGATGGTCGTCATCTTCGGCTGTTGTGGCGATAAAGACGTTCCCGGAATGCTCGACCGAATCACCAGCGGCGCCGACAAGGTCATCTTCACCCACATCGACAACGTCCGCTCCGCCAACCCGCACGAACTGGCCGCCCGATACGTCGAACTCTACGGCAAAATGGCCCAGGTCGCCGACAGCCTGGAGGACGCCCTCGACATTGCCTACCGCGCCGTCACCAAGGAAGACATCATCTGCATCACCGGCAGCTTCTACCTCGTCGGCGAAGCCAAGAAACTTTTCGCCGCCAAAGCCGCCGCCGCTCAACAGGCGCAACTCCCGCGCAATTAATTTCACAACCTTTTTAGCGGCCGCGTTTACGCGGCGTTACTCCAGCGGCAACCTCCGCGCCACGCTCAGATAATTCTCATAATTCCCCCGAATTTCCCGCATCGAATCCCCCCCGAATTTTTCCAGCATCGCACGCGCGATCTCGAACGCCACCACGTTTTCCATGATGACCGAAGCCGCCCCGATCGCCGAAATGTCCGATCGTTCCCATCCCGCTTCCGACGGCTGCTTGGTGTTCAAATCCACGCTCATCAGCGGCTTGCCCAGCGTGCTGATCGGCTTCATCGCCCCGCGCACCACCACCGGCTTGCCGTTGGTCATCCCACCCTCCAGCCCACCCGCATTGTTGCTCCCGCGCACGAATCCCAGCGCCGGCGTCCCCGTTTTCCCCGGATCGAATCCGATCTCATCGTGAACTTTTGATCCCGGCCGCCGCGCCGCCTCGAAGCCCAGCCCGAACTCGACCCCCTTGAACGCCTGGATGCTGGCCACCGCCGCCGCGATCCGGCCGTCCAATCGCCCGTCCCAGGTCATGCAGCTTCCCAGCCCAATCGGGCATCCGAAAACGTGCGCCTCCACAATTCCGCCCGCCGTGTCCTTGGCCATTTTCTGGTCGTTGATGAATTGCCGCATCTCCTCATCGGACGATGGATCGGGACAATAAAGTTCCGACGCATCGCGCTTCTTCAGCAGCTCCCGCCAATTCTCTTCGGTAACGGCAAACTTTCCCTGGGCCGGTCCCACCGCCCGCACGAACCCGAAAACTTCGATGCCAAACTCCCGTAGAAAACACCGCGCCAGCGCCCCGGCCGCCACGCGCGCCGCCGTCTCGCGGGCGCTGGCCCGCTCCAGCGTCAATCGGCAATCCGTCGTCAGCCATTTGACCGATCCCGCCAAATCCGCATGCCCCGGCCGCGGCCGATGCAGCGGCGGCGTCGCCGCCAGATCATCCAATCGCGCGTCCTTGTTAACGATCTCGATTGCGATCGGCGACCCGATGGTCTTTCCCAGCCTTACCCCGCTGAGGAATTGGGCCTGATCCGTCTCGATTTTCTGCCGCCCGCCCCGGCCATATCCGCCTTGCCGCCGGCGCAGTTCCCCGTCGATGAACGCCGCATCGACCGTTACGCCTTCCGGCAACCCCTCCACCAGCGCGATCAGCGCTTTGCCGTGCGATTCGCCCGCGGTACGGAAAAACAGTCGCTCCATGCCTGACAAATATTATCAGATGAATGTCATTCTGTCCCCGCCGCCGCATTTCGTTTAGCCGCCGTACTTGTGCGGTCTATCCGCCCCCCAATCCACGCCGGAATTTACATTGGCGAATTTACACGTTTCTCTTTTCCGCCTCCGGCGATTATCCTATTGCCGTCAGCGGCGGGGCGGCCTGCCGCGGTTTCGTTCAACAACAACAGGAAACCCCATGCCCCGTCTGAAAACCCTGGAAAAATCCCAAGCCAGCCCCAAATCGCAAGCTTTGATGGCCGATCTGGAAGGCAAAAAAATGCTGCTGAACATATTCCGCGGCATGGCCAACAGCCCGGCCGTTCTTGACGCGTATCTGAAATTCAGCGGAGCGTTGCAACAGGGCAAGCTCGACGCCAAAATCCGACATGCCATTGCCCTAACGGTTGGGCAAGTCAACGGCTGCGGATATTGCCTGGCCGCCCACACCATGCTGGGAAAAGGCGCGGGCTTGGACGACGCCGGCATTCGTGATGCCCGGCTTGGCAAGTCGGCCGACCGAAAGACCAATGCGGCCGTATCGCTGGCGCGTCAACTCCTTGCCAACCACGGCAACGTATCCGACCCCGACGCCAGCGCCGCCCGGTCCGCCGGACTCGACGATGGCGACATTGCCGAAGTCATCGCCAATGTCGCTCTCAATCTCTTCACCAACTATTTCAACAATTTCAATCAATCCGAGGTCGACTTACCCAAAGTACCGGTCAATATCGCCTGAAATTGCGCGAACCCTTGCATTCACGGAAACTTAAGGTTTGTGCGGTCCCGCAATTTTTTTCTTGCTATCCCGTTCATTGCGGTGGACGTTCATGGGCAATGTGGCTAATCTTAAAGTAACCAACAACTCGCTCCGGGCACGCTCCTGGCTCGCATTGCTGATTTATGCCGCCATGAGAGTGCTGGAATCTAGTCGTTATTGACTCACGAGATGACACGATCCTTCGACACCATTCCGGATGAGACCGATCGTTCGGCCGACCCGCCCAAGCTGGCGGTTCCGGTGATGTCCGTCTGTCCCTTTTGCGGCGCGATCGCCGAAAAAAGTGACGGACCCTGCCCGCGATGCAAGATGGAAAACAGCGCGGTCACGCGCCAAGCCACTCGCGCTCGCATCGGGCCGTGGTACGTCATGCAGTCGCGCAACCCCTCGGCGCCGGGGATGAAATTCAACACCCTGCTGGCCTTGATCCGCAAAGGGCAGATCACGCCCCGGTCCGTCATTCGCGGTCCGACGACGTTTCAGCTTTGGCGATTTGCCGCCCGCGTGAAGGGCATCAGCCGAGAGTTTGGCCTGTGCTATTCCTGCGGCGCCGAGCTTCAGTGCACCAGCACGTTCTGCCCGCGCTGCTCTCGTTCCCAGGAGCTTCCGCCCAATCCCGACGCTCTGCTGGAGACCGAGCCGCAGCCGGCCAAGACGGTTTATCGCCAGGTCAGTTCGCGCCCGGCCGTCCCCGGCGACGTCGCGCCGGAGTCCCAGCCGCCCGCCGTTGCCCGGCCGCCCCAACCCGTCGAGCCGGAGCCGATTCGGCCCACCCAGATTCCCTCCGCCGCCGAAACCATGGCCGAACTGGCCGATATCCCCTCGCCGCACGATGCTCCGGCCGCGCTTCAGTCCCGGCCCCGGCAACGGCCTCAGGAGGGCGTCCTCTCCGCCCGCGAACTCGCCGCCGCTTTCAGTCTTCAATACGATCCCACCATGGATTCCCCCGGCCCGCGGCGACGCCGCGGCCGCGGCAAAGGTCTTCTCGCCGCCGCCGTCCTTCTTCTTGCCGTCGGCGGCGCCGTCTCCGCGTTCTATTTCGTTCCTTCGCTGAGACAAAGATTCATCGCCTGGGTTCAGGGTTCCTCCCCCGCCCCCGCAGACGCCGGCTCATCACTCAGCCAGTCAACGCCACAAAAGCCATTGCCCGATCCTACGCCCGACTGGATGACGACCGTTCCCAACAATGCGATCGCCGCGCCGTCCAAACCCCTGGCATCCGGGTCGTCGGTCGCTTCGAATGACGCGGCCCCAAATAACTCGCCGGCTGTGCTTCCCAAGCCCACGCCGCCCGCAAACATTGTTCCGGTCCCATCGCCATCCAACGATTCCCCCGC